>JAMPYH010000274.1 GCA_023700785.1 Candidatus Zixiibacteriota bacterium | reverse complement strand
GTCGTGAAATTCGTCGATTGCACTGGCTGGAACTGTCCGGTCGAACGCGGCGCCGCGAGAGAAGATGCCGCCATGACCAGGAGCAAACAGCCGGCAATGATTGACCGGTTACGCATGTCCTCTCCTTCGGGAACTGTAGCTTCTTTCTCTTGATTATCGTTACATTTCGGCTATACTTGATTACCCCTTGCCAATGCGCCAGTTAGCCGAGAGCGAGGGGGAAGAGACTGTGCAGTTTATGAACAGCGCATCGACACCCGGGCCGACTCGACGCAAACCTTCCTGGCTGACCGTTAAACCGTTCGCCGGCGCGGAGTTCACGCGCGTTTCCGGACTCCTCAATGACCTTCACCTTCAGACCGTCTGCCAGGAAGCCAACTGCCCCAATCGCGGCGAATGCTTTAATCGCGGCACCGCCGTCTTTCTGATCCTCGGCCCGAAATGCACCCGCAACTGCCGCTTCTGTGATGTCGCGCCCGGCTTGCCCTCGCCGATCGATCCGTCCGAACCGCTTCGCGTCGCTGAAGCTGCCCGTCGCATGAATCTCCGGCATGTCGTCATCACGTCCGTTACCCGCGATGACCTTGCCGATGGCGGCGCGGCGCAATTCGCGAAATGCATTGTCGAGACCAGAAAACTATTGCCCGAATCCACTATCGAAGTTCTCACGCCCGATCTTCGCGGCGATCTGCAGGCTCTCGAGATCGTATTGAAAGAGACTCCCGACGTGTTCAACCATAATGTCGAGACCGTTCCACGGCTTTATCAATCCGTACGCCCCGGCGCGGATTATCTCCGTTCGCTTCGCGTACTGAACGGAGCGCGGGGGAGAGCCAATATATGGGTGAAATCCGGCATCATGGTCGGCCTCGGAGAAACAGTGGATGAACTGAAACAGCTTTTTGATGATCTTGCCGTGAACGGCGTTTCTTTACTGACCATCGGGCAATACCTCGCGCCGTCGTCGCAACATCTTCCGGTAGAGCGATATCTCCATCCCGATGAATTCGATCTGCTCAGGGAGTTCGCGAACGCCGCCGGTATTCCGACTGTCTTCTCCGGACCGTTGGTTCGCTCTTCTTATCTCGCGGATAATATGATGGCGCTTTCGCGATCCTGATCATTGTTCTCCAAGCGCAATTTCTAAACAATAACTCGCCCGCGCCTTGACTTTCCGCTCCCAGCGCCGAAAACTCCAGAGACGTGCAACTGTAACCGAGGTGAGAATGACCGCTGCGCCGACCGCTCGTCTGGTGATCGTCGATGACGAGCAGCACATCTGCGATATTATTCAGGAGACTCTCGCTGATGAGAAGTACGACGTCCGTACCTACTCCTCGCCGCAGGAAGCGCTCCTCTATCTCCGCAATCACCCGGTTGACCTGATCCTTACCGACCTGATGATGACCGAGCATTCCGGCGTCGATATCCTGCACGCCGCGAAAACGTATCAGGCCGACTCGGTCGTCATCCTGATGACCGCCCACCCGACCCTGCAGACCGCGGTCGCCGTGCTCAAGCAGGGCGCGTACGATTTCCTGGTCAAGCCGTTCAAGCTGGAGGTCCTCAAAGCGACCATCAAGCGCGGCCTGGCGCACCAGCGCGTTACCCGCGACAACCTTCGCCTCAAAGGCCAGGTGGAGTTTCTCAAAGCGTCCGGCGCGATCTCTATCGGCGTCGAGATCGACAAATATCTGACCATGGTGCTCTCCTCGGCGAAAACCGAACTGACCGCCGCCGCCGCAGCGCTTATCGAGGTCGATTCACGCAACGGCGAAGTTATTCGCCGACTGCATATCACCAACGACGACGAGTACCTCCCGATCGTGCTCGATGATACCCGCCTGACCGGCTTTGCCGGTCACCGCGTCTGCGAACAGCGCATCATCAGCGAACCGGCGATAGTTGACGGCATCCAGATGACCCAGACCGTCATCTCCAGCCCCATCTATATCCATCGCCGCCTGCATGGCGTACTTAACCTGCTTATCTTCGACCGCTTCTATCGTATCAACCCGGGGCAGCTCGATATCCTGACCATCCTGACCAACGCCGCGGGATCGGCCATCGCGAACAACATGCTCTACCATGACCTCCAGGATTCCTACCTGCAGGCGATCCGCGCGCTGGCCAACGCGATCGAAGCCCGCGACAACTACACCGCCGGTCATACCGACCGCGTCATTAAACTTGCCGAGAAAGTCGCCCGCTATATGGGCTGGAACGAGACTCGGATCAGTCACTTGATAGTCGGATGCACCCTTCACGACATCGGCAAGATCGGCGTCCCGGATTCCATTCTCAATAAGCCGGACCGGCTCACCGACGAAGAGCGCGAGAAGATGCTCAATCACCCGCTGGTCGGGCTCAAGATCGTCCGCGACATTGAACTCTTCAAACCGGCGCTCCCGTATATCGCGTCTCACCATGAGCGCTTCGACGGCACCGGCTATCCGCGGGGATTGGCCGGAGAGAATATCCCGATCGAAGGCCGCCTCCTGGCCGTCGTCGATACCTTCGACGCCATCCTCTCCGATCGTCCCTACCGCAAAGGCGCCTCCATTGAGATCGCCTTGCGCGAGTTGGCGATCAACAGAGGCCGCCAGTTCGATCCCAAGCTGGTTGATATTTTCTTTGAAGTTCTGCGAGCCGGCTTGATCGATATCAGGGAGCTCTATGGACGGGACGAAGATCTATCGTCCCTGGAACGCTGCCTTACGCCCGAAACGGTACGGGTGTAAACGACAGTATCAGGATTATCAGCGCCGCCACCCCCATCACCTGCGATATCCTGCTCGGCACTCGTTCATCCTGCATCGTTGGCGGATGCGCCACGCCAAACACCAATCCAAACGCCGCGAACACCCACCAGCTCGACGACTGAAAGCCAAGCGCGATCAGCAGCGCTGTCGCCACCCAGCCCAATGTTTTCTGCCGTTCGCGCACCAATCCGTAGGTGATATGCCCGCCATCCAGTTGGCCGATCGGCAGCAGATTGATCGCCGTCACCAGCATCCCGACCCACCCCGCGAACGCTCCTTCGCTTAGAATAAACGACCAACCATTCATCGGGTCGCCGACCAGCAACGGAACCAGCAACCGCATCAGGATCGACTCGCCATCGAGCGAGAACGCCAGTTCTCCGATCGGTATCTGCGATGTCGGCACCATGCGCGATTGCGCCAGCCCGACCGCCAGCCAGATCAGCGCGACTATCCATCCCGCGATCGGCCCCGCCGCCCCAACCTCGATCAGGTCGCGGCGATTCCAGAACGGCGACTTGGATTTGATCACCGCGCCAAATGTCCCGATCAGTGTCGGCGCCGGAATGAAGTACGGCCAGCTGGTGACGATATTCCTCCTCCGTCCCGCCACAAAGTGCCCCATCTCATGCACGAATAAGATAGAGATCATCGCCAGCGTAAACTCGATCCCCGCGCCGTTGAGCAACTGTTGCTTGGTCGCCGCCCAACTCCCGTACCGCCAATAGACCGGCACAATATAGACCGTCGCCAGCGTGATCAAAAAGAGGGCGACATTAACCCACGGTATCCGCAGTTTTCGCTTCGGGTCGATCGTCAGCAGGAGCGGGCCATCACCGCTGTCGGATAGCTTGTAATCATAGCCGGCCATCTCCAGCCGATCCTTGAGCATCTTCACCGAACGGCTCCGCTCATAGCGAGCCGTCAGGCTGAACTCAACTTGACCGCCATGCCGATAGACCGCGTCCACAGAGTAGATATCCGCCACCAACGGCGCGAGTCGCGCGAGTTCCTTATCCGGCTGTGATCTTTCCATACCTCAGAGTATAACCCGATCCCACCCCGCCGGAACAGAAAAAACGCTCGTACCTCTCGAAGTTCGTAGGTCGGGT
>JAMPYH010000273.1 GCA_023700785.1 Candidatus Zixiibacteriota bacterium | reverse complement strand
GGCTGAAGCGCGGGTCATCTTTCATATACCCGAGCGAGTAGATCTGCACACAAGCCGCAACTGTGGTCACCACCACCAGCATGACCGCAGTAATAGCATCGACCAGGATACCGATCTCAAAGTTCATTTTCGCGAACGACGTCAGATAGAAGAAGGACTCGTATCGCTCGCCATGTCGCCCAATAGTCTCAAACAGCACCATGATAGACATCAGCCAGCTGACGAGGATCATGGCGATAGAGAAGCCGGACGCCACCTTCTCGCGCCAGCGCAGGAAAAAGACGATCATGAGGAACGCGAAGAGCGGCAGAAGGGCTATCAGATAGGCGTATTGCGTCATGGCGTTACCATTTCATGATGCTGATGTTGTCAGTGTTGATGCCGCGCCAGTTGCGGTAGAGGAGCAGGACGATCGCCAGACCGACGGTCGCTTCGGCTGCCGCTACCACAATGATAAAGAGGCTGAACATCTGGCCGGTCAGTCCGGCCGGCGCGAGAAATTTGTTGAACGCCACAAAATTGATGTTGGCGGCGTTAAACATCAGCTCGAGCGACATAAGAATACCGATGGTGTTTCGCCGCGTTATCACGCCAAATAAGCCGATCGCGAACAGCAGCGCGGCCAATGCCAGATAAGAGAACATCAGGCGCGCTCCTCTCTGGCCAGCATGATGGCGCCGATCAGGGCGGCCAACATCAGGATCGAAACCACCTCAAACGGCAGCATAAAATCGGTCATCATCAGTTTACCGATAGCGGCAACATTATCCTCGGGAAGCATCTGGGTGGCATAGGGCCAGATCGACGTGTTCACGACAAGGACCAATGCCCCCATCGCGAAGACAAGGCAGACGAAAAACGCGACCAGCGCGTTTTCGTTGGTCTGCAGGATCTTTTTCGAGGCCAGGTCGGAGGTCAGCATGACCGCGAAGATGATCAGGATCGAGACCGCGCCGACATAAATAAGCACCTGCACCGCCGCCAAAAACTCCGCGTTCAGCAGTACAAATATCCCGGCGACCGCAAAGAGGCAGAGAATAAGAAAGAGCGCGCAGTGGAAAATGTTGCGCAGGCTGACGACCATAAATGCCGACATCAGGATGATCGCCGCGAGGATCCAGAACGCGATGCCGACTGTCGGTTCAGCTACAGCCACAGGTTCCATCAGGAGGTCTCTCCCTTCTGTTCAGACTGCGCTGCCGGCGCGGGCGCTGTGGCGACTGGTGTATCTGTCACCGCGGGCTTGACCGCCGGTTTTGGTTCAGCTTTTTTCTTCCGCGTGTCCACGTAGTCAACATCGCGGCCGATCTCCTGGAGCTTTTTCACGTCCCAGGTCAGGTCGTCTTTATTAATAGTGGAAAATTCGTACTTGGCCGCCATCTTCAGCGCGGAGAAATTGCAGGCCTCCTCGCACAACCCGCAGAAACAGCAGAGACCGAAATCGAGGTCAAACGACTTCAGGTCGCGCTTTTTGGTCGCTTCATCGCGCGGCGCCACAATGCGGATCGCGCCGGTCGGGCAGGCTTTCATACAGAGCATGCAGGCGGTGCAATTCAGCTCGCCGGTCTCCTTGTCCGAAAGGAGCACCACTATACCGCGCGAACGCTCCGGCATCGTCCATTTCTCTTCCGGGTACTGGATCGTGATGGCACGCCTCCCCAGATGCTTGCTGGTGATCCGCATCCCGACGAACAGATTTTTTATATCTTTCCACAAACCCATTACATCACCATCCGGGCTACCAGTACCACTTCGCGTATTTCATCCACGCCGCCAGGATCAGGTTGGCGAACGTCAGCGGCACCAGAAACTTCCAGGCAAACTCCATCAACTGGTCAACACGCAGTCGGGGAAAGGTCCACCGGAAGATCATCAGTATAAAAACCACGCCCAGCGTCTTGAGCAGGAACCAGATCCATGACGGCATGAACGGCCCGTTCCATCCGCCCAAAAAGAGCGTGGTCGCGATCGCCGAGACCGTGAACATATTCACGAACTCAGCCAAAAAGAACATGGCGAACTTCATGCCCGAGTATTCGACATTATATCCCGCCACCAATTCCTGTTCCGCTTCAGGAATATCAAACGGCGTGCGGTTGGATTCGGCGGTCGCCGTGATCAGGTACGTAATGAACGCCAGCGGCCCAAACGGCACTCTGAAGATAAACCAGTTGAATATGCCGTGCCCCTGTTGCGACGCGACGATCTGCCCCATCGACAGCGAGCCGGCAAACAGCACTACGGTCAGGATCGAGAGGATCATCGGGACTTCATAGCTGACCACCTGCGCGGCGGAACGCATCCCGCCCAGCAAGGCATACTTGTTATTGGAGCCCCACCCGGCCATCAGCAGCGAGATGATCGTGAATGTGGTCACCGCCATGACATAGAGGATGCCAATATTGAGATCGGCGACTATCAGGCCATCGCCGAAGGGAATAACGACATAGGCGGCGAAGGCCGCGACAAAACAGATGACCGGAGCCCAGAAAAAGACACCGCGGTCGCGCGTGTCCACCCGGACATCTTCCTTTTGCAGCAGCTTGATCGCGTCCATGATCGTCTGATACCAGCCGTGCCAGCCGACCCGCATCGGCCCAAATCGCTGTTGGATATGCGCGGATATCTTTCGTTCCCACCAGACCAAAAACAGCGCGATCACCGCCAGCAGCGCGAACATCCCTACTGCCAACACGGTGTAAGTGATAAGTTCAACCCAAAGCGGAGAAAGACCGGTTGAGACCAGCTTTTCGTGCAACCATCGGAAGACGAGGATCAATTCGCCACTGGCCAGGATCGGGCTCATCGATCCACCTCCGGCATAATGATATCGAGCGACGCCATGATGGCGACGATATCGGCGATCAGCAATCCCTTGCCGATCTCGGGCAGTACCTGGAGCTGATTGAATGAGCCACCGCGAGTCTTGACTCTCAACGGTTTAGTGGTACCGTCAGACTGGATATAGACGCCCAACTCGCCGCGCGAGTTTTCGACGCGCGCATAGACTTCGCCGACCGGGGGCTTGAAATTGGGCGAGACCTTCGCCTTGATATCCCCTTCCGGCAGTCCATCCAACGCCTGCGACACGATCTTCAGTGATTCTTTTATCTCCTGGAGCCGTTGAATATACCGGTCGTAGCAGTCGCCATTCTTCTGGGTTGGGATATTAAACTGGAATCGGTCGTAAATGCAGTATGGATCGTTCCGGCGGATATCATACCTCACGCCGCTCGCCCTGAGGGCCGGGCCCGAGACGCCCCACGCTATCGCTTTCTCCGCCGAAAGGACGCCGACACCGGTATTGCGCGCGACCCAGATCGGGTTCTCGTTGAGCAACCCCTCGTAATCGGACATCTTTTGCGTGATCGTCGCGACCGCCTCGCGCGCTTTCGGCACAAACTGCGGAGGGATATCCCGCGACACGCCGCCCACCCGGATATAATTGTAGGTCAAGCGCTGACCGCAGGTCATCTCAAAAAGATCCATGATCAGCTCGCGCTCGCGGAATCCATACAGGAACGGCGTGATCGCGCCCAGATCGAGCGCGGTGGTGCCGTACCAGAGAAGGTGCGACGCGATACGATTGAGTTCGAGCATGATGACGCGGAGATATTCCGCGCGCTCCGGAACCTGGATAGAGGCCAGCCGCTCCGCCGCCAGCGCGAAGACGTAATTGCAGGACATCGCCGTGACATATTCAAACCGATCGAGGATAGGGATACATTGCGCGTAGGTCCGGTTCTCGCAGATCTTCTCCAGCGCGCGATGCAAATACCCGATATACGGTTCGATCTTGACCACCCGTTCACCGTCCATGGTCAACAGCAGACGGCAAACGCCGTGCGTTGACGGGTGGTGCGGCCCCATGTTGACGACAAATTCTTCGGTGCGG
>JAMPYH010000272.1 GCA_023700785.1 Candidatus Zixiibacteriota bacterium | reverse complement strand
CTTTGCCGAAAGTGGTATCGCCTACCAGTTCCGCTCGCCCGGTCTGTCTGAGGGCGCCGGCTACGATCTCGGACGCCGAGGCTGATCCGCGATCCACCAGCACCGCCATCGGGAGGCCATTGGTGATATCACGACCAATTGACCGATGGATCTCGCGATTCCATCGAGAGCGGGCATCCGTGCCAACAATAAACTGTCCTGGCTCCAAAAACAGACTTGCGGCTTCATACGCTTCGTTGAACAGCCCACCCGGATTGCCGCGCAGATCGAGAATGATCCCGCGGGCGGCATCCGGCACTGCACGCATCAGCGAATCCACTGTCCGGCCAAGATCGGCGGCCGCGCCGGCGTCAAAATCGAGCAAGCGCACATAGATCAGGCTATCGTGGGTCATGCCCGCGAACGGAATATGCTGGTACTCGATCCGCTGGCGTGTAACGGAAATAGTCAGCGTATCCGTGCCCGAAGGGCGGAGAACAGAGATTGAGACGGTGGTTCCTTCGCGGCCCCGAAGCAGGTCAGTCGATCTCTGACCATCCATGCCCGCGAGCGGTATCGAATCAACGGCGATGATAACATCGCCAGTCAACAGGCCAACTCTCGCGGAAGGACCGTCCTCTCTGACCGCCATCACCAACAGGCCCTGCTCGTGCCGGACAACCGATACACCGATGCCGGTGTAGCCTCCGGTCAGTTCCTGATCCATCTGGCGGAAGACCTGCGGTTCGACATAGTCGGAATACCGATCGAGATCCTGGAACATCGCCCTTCTGGCGGAATTAAACATCTGGTCCCAGTCGATCTGGCCGGGATAGGCGCGTTCAACCTGGAGCGCGACCGCGGGGAACGCAAACGCCCGCTCAATGTCTTTGTCCGTGAGAACGACAAGTCCGATAGAGCCGCAGATCACGATAAGCAGGAACGCGAAAAGAACCGACAGGAGGAGATCGCGGCGTTGGATCGGCGGGGATTCAGTCATGCAAGTTCAAGTTTCTGGAGCAATATCTTCTTTACATCATCAAACACGACTTCGATAGGCCGCGACGCATCGACTACCTTTACGCGGCGCTTTTCCTTACGGGCGATGTCGAGGAATCCTGCCCTGACCCGCTTGAAGAACGCCTGAGATTCTGACTCCATCCGGTCGAGTTTTTTCCCCAGACGGCTCATGCCGGTAGCGACATCTATATCGAAGACGATCGTCAGGTCCGGTCTGATACCGCCGGTCGCGACCGTATGCAGGCTTTTCACCATCTTAATTTCCAGCTTGCGGCCGTACCCCTGGTACGCCGTGGTGCTGTCGTAAAACCGGTCGCAGAGGATTATATGTCCCTGGCGCAGAAGTGGCGCGATCTGCTTTTCAACCGTATCCGCGCGGGAAGCCTCGTACAACAGGAGCTCAGTCGTGGCGGACATTTTCGCTTTGCGGTCCAACAAGATAGCCCTTATCCGCTCAGCGACATCGGTAGAGCCAGGCTCGCGCAGGGTTCGCACTGAGAGACGCTTTTCAGCCAGGAACTTCTGGGCCAGAGCAAGGTGAGTGGACTTGCCGCAGCCGTCAATTCCTTCAAACGTGATAAGTTTGCCGTGTGTGATATGAGCCATAGGGTTGCGCCAACGGCCGGGGACAAAAAAGAACCGGCGACCATCGGTCGCCGGTAAAAGTAGAGACTTGGAGGCGGAAGAGGAAACTTATTTTTTCTTCTTCACGACTCTTTTTTTGCTGCCGGCGGCCTTGACCGAGGCGGCGGCGGGCTTGCGGGCGGCGGCACGCATCGGCTTGTCAGCCGCGGCGGTCTGCTTCCAGCCGTACTTGGCGATGAACTCTTCGGTCAAACGACGAGCCTCTTCATCGGTGTACTGCACCGGCGGAGACTTCTTGAAGTAGGACGACGGCTCAAGCAGGGCACCCTTGAGGCCGTTATCCAGCGCCAGCTTGCAGCAGCGAACAGCGTCGATCACCACGCCGGCGGAGTTCGGAGAATCCCAGACCTCGAGCTTCATCTCGACATTGAGCGGGACATTGCCGAAGGTTGTCCCTTCCATACGGATGTACGCCCACTTGCGATCCGAGAGCCACTCAACGTAGTCGGATGGCCCGATATGGATCGTCCCCGGCGCCATCTCGTACGGCAACTGGCTGGTCACCGAGTTGGTCTTGGAGATCTTCTTCGACTCCAGGCGCGAGCGCTCCAGCATGTTCAGGAAGTCGGTATTGCCGCCGACGTTCAACTGGCTGGTTCGTTCCAGACGGACACCGCGCTCGTAAAAGAGGCGGGTCAGGATGCGGTGAACGATCGTGGCGCCGACCTGCGACTTGATATCGTCGCCGATGACCGGCAGCCCTTTCTCACGGAACCGCTTCTGCCAATACGGCTCGCGGGCGATAAAGACCGGGATACAGTTCACCAGGCCGCAGCCGGCTTCAAGGATCTGCTCAACATACCACTTGGTCGCTTCTTCGGAGCCGACCGGCAGGTAGTTGATGACGACATCGGTTTTGGTGTCGCGAAGCAGTTTGACGATATCGACAGTGTCGCCGGGGGCCTTCTCGATGATCTGGGACAAATAATGGCCGAGACCGTCGTGGGTCATACCGCGCTGGACGATAACGCCGGTCTTGGGCACGTTCGAAAATTTGTACGTGCAATTCGGCTTGGTAAAGATCGCGTCGGCGAGATCTTTGCCGACCTTGTTTTTGTCGATATCGATCGCGGCGACAAACTCGATATCCCGGATATGATAGCCGCCGAGATTGACATGCATCAGGCCGGGGACCTGATCGTCATCCTTGGCCTTTTTGTAAAACTCGACACCCTGCACCAGCGATGAGGCGCAGTTGCCGACGCCGATTATGGCAACTCTTACTTTACCCATTGTTCAGGTATCCCTTCCTCTATATGTCGTGGAATGTTCAGGTAATTCTACGGCTGAATCTATTGTCTGTTCGGCCCTGGTCAAACGAAAATGAAGCATTGACGACAAATATATAGCAGTGGTATATTATGTATGACCGCATGGTCATAGCAGGAGTTTGACGCGTGCCGCTACTCGACGAAAACCTTATCGCGCAACTGGCCAAACAGAAGGTCGTGACGGAGACTTTTCGGCGCTTGCCGCCGGAAAAGAAAAATCTGATCTACCAGACGGCCGTACGACTATTCGGGCGATATGGCTATGATGGTTTGCCGATCGATCGGCTCTGCCGGGAGGCGGGGATATCCAAAGGATCTTTTTTCCAGTATTTCCCCTCTAAGACGCATTTGCTGGAGTTTGTCATCCTGGTATTCGACGACTTCTTCGGGAAATGGATCGCCGATGTGAAGCGGCAGGAAAAGGCGGTGCTGGCACGTGACCGGCTGTTGCATCTGTATCACGCGGTAGTGCTGAACGCGAAACTTTTTCCGGCGGAGAAGATCTTTTATCTGTTCGCGACTCACGCTGTGGAGCACGCGGGGGTGGAGATCGAGGGGATCGATATTGAACGGCATGTGCATGAGCACGTTCAGCAGATCATTGAGCGCGGGGAAGAGACGGGGGAGATACGCCGCGATGTCAAACCGGAGCTGACCGGCTATCTGGTGGCGATAATTTTCGGAGCCTTGGTGACACGAGAATACGCGGGAAAGCGGATATCGTCACGGCCATCGGGTGAGTACCTAATATCGGTACTGTTTGACGGGATTAAGGCGTAGCTGGGGAGTCTAGAATGTATCAGTAAGCGGATTAAACGTCGTCACTTGCCGCACGTTCTTGAAAGCATTATCCAAGGAAATTATCGTTCGCACCCCCAAGCAGCGCGCTATGGCAATGTGAAAAGCGTCCATCGGTTCGATGTTAGGGTAATTCTTGATAAGAGTTAACGCGTAGCGCTTTATTAGTGATGATGATTGTGTACGGGGGAGTG
>JAMPYH010000009.1 GCA_023700785.1 Candidatus Zixiibacteriota bacterium | reverse complement strand
TGATTTTGATCCGCTGGCGATCCCGGTTCCGTACTGGCATTCAAACTGTGACAGCGACGAGGTATTGTATTATGTTGAGGGCGATTTTATGTCCCGCGCCGGGATCGAGGAAGGTTCCTTCACGTTGCACCCGTCCGGCATGCCGCATGGCCCGCAACCCGGGAAAACCGAAGCTTCGCTCGGCGCCTCTGAAACGAACGAGTACGCGGTGATGATCGACACCTACGCGCCGCTCCGGCCGACGACCTATGTCAGGGAGACGATCGATCCGGAATACTCTCGTTCCTGGTTGGCGAAATAATCCTGTGTCGTTGCACGATCAGGCCGAAAAGGGAAGTACGAAATGATCGAGATACCGCGGTATATCGCGACCCTCCAGCCGTATGTGGCGGGCAAACCGATCGATGAACTGGCGCGTGAAAAGAAACTTCCGCGCATAGTCAAACTCGCCTCCAACGAAAACCCCTACGGGCCGTCCCCCAGGGCGGTCGAGGCGATGCGGCACGCCATCACGGAACTGCATCGGTATGTCGATCCGGGCTCATTCACGCTAGTGCACAAGATCGCCGATACCTTCGGGGTGAAGCCCTCGCAAGTGATCACCGGCTCCGGTGTGGACGCGCTGCTGTCTTACACAGTGAAGACCTTTACAGAGCACAACGACCAGGTGGTGACCTCGGAAGGGACCTTTATCGGTATCTATGTGAATGTAAACAAACACCACCGCAGCCTGAATCTCGCGCCGCTCAAGAATTACGCCTACGATCTTGACGCGATGTTGTCCCGCGTCAACCCTGGGACCAAGCTCATATACCTGGCGAATCCGAATAACCCCACCGGTACGATCTTCTCCGCCGAGCAATTTGAGCGGTTTATGGCGAAGGTGCCGAAGAATATCCTGGTGATCCTGGATGAAGCGTATTTCAGTTACGCCAAATCGAATCCGGCCTATCCGAACGGGCTGACCTATAATTATGAGAACCTTATCGTGATGCGGACATTCTCGAAAGACTACGGTCTTGCCGGGATCCGTGTCGGGTTCGCGATCGGGCCGGAGTATCTTATCCGGGAGATGTACAAGGTCAAACTGCCGTTTGAACCGAACTTCATGGCGCAAAAAGCCGCCATCGCTTCGCTTGATGACGCCGAGTTTCTCCAAAAGACGATCGAGACCAACGCGCGCAATTTGAAACGGATGGTGAAAGCGTTCACGGAGATCGGCATTCCGCAGGTTCGCTCCGACGCGAACTTCATCCTGTTGCTGTTGCCTCATGAACAACTCGCGCTCGATTTCAACTCGGCCTGTCTCGACCGTGGATTGATCGTCCGGCATGTCCGGTCGTTTGGCATCCCGAACGGCATCCGCGTCAATACCGGCACCGATGATGAAACAACTTTCGCGATCGACGTGATCGGCGAAGTTTATCACTCGCTGATGAAGACCGCCGCAGGGGTCGCGTCCCCGATGGAGCGTTGACGGTGAAGTTTGTCGCCTATCGAACCGCCACCGACGCGGAACGGATCGGTCTTTTTATTGACGGCGGGACTATCGACCTGGAGCAATCAGCATCGCAGATCGGTTTCGCGCTCCCTTCACGCATGAATGAGTTTTTGTCCGGCGGACAGAAGTTCATGGAGTTGGCCAGGCAAGTTGAAGCGGCCTATCGCGGACACAAGCAGGGGCAGGTCGCGACCGGTATTCTCAAGATGCTGGCGCCGGTGCCGCACCCGACATCGTGCCGCGATGGTTACGCCTTCCGCCAGCATGTCGCCACCGCCCGGCGGAATCGGGGCGTGGAGATGATCCCCGAGTTCGACCAATTCCCGGTGTTCTACTTCACCAACCACCAGAGCATCATCGGCGAAGGTGAGGTGACGGTTGAGATCGACCATCTCCAGCAGCTTGATTTCGAGCTGGAGTGCGCCATCGTTATTGGCAAGCCGGGTCGGAATATCCCGGCATCGACAGCAGACGAGCATATCGCCGGCTTTATGGTGATGAATGACCTCTCGGCGCGGGTGCTTCAGATGGATGAGATGAAACTGAGCCTTGGCCCGGCCAAAGGGAAGGATTTCGCGACGGCGATCGGGCCGTGGCTGGTGACCCCGGACGAGCTCACGGCTCGACAGAAAAGATCCGGAAATGGCTCAAGCTGGGATCTCCGCATGCGGGCCTGGCACAACGGCCATTTGATCTCGGATGGAAATCTGTTCGATATGAATTGGACATTTGCCGAGATCATCGAACGGGCATCATACGGCGTGGATCTCGTACCCGGCGACGTTATCGGGTCCGGTACAGTCGGGACCGGTTGTTATCTGGAATTGAACGGCACGCGCAGTCTCGAGGCAAAGGCGGCCGGTAAAGAGTACTCCCCCATCTGGCTCAAGGATGGCGACACCATCGAGCTTGAGATCGACCTGCTGGGGCGCCTTACGAATAAGATCGCCCTGGCCACAGAGCGCTATTCCATTCTCGAAAAGAAGAAGTCGATCGAGCACGCGACATGAGCGGGATGCGGCATATCGATCCGAAAAACGCGACCGTTCGCGAGATCTTCGGTTATTTACAGGGCGGCATCGCGCCGCGCCCGATCGCGCTTGTTTCGACCCGCTCCGCCGACGGCGCGCGCAATCTCTCCCCCTTCTCTTTTTTTAACGGCTTTGGCGGCAACCCGCCCACAGTCTGCTTCTCCCCGTCACGTCGCCAGCGTGATGGCTCAATCAAAGATACGTACACCAACCTGATGGCGACCCGCGAGTGCGTGATCCAGGCGGTCACCTATGACATGGTTCAGCAGGTGAGTTTGGCCTCCACGGAATATCCAACCGGCACAGATGAGTTCATCAAGTCCGGTCTCACGCCGATCCCATCGGACGTGGTCAAACCCGACCGGGTCGCCGAATCGCCGTTTCAGATGGAGTGTATTCTTAAAGAGATGATCCATCTGGGGGAAGGGAACGGCTCCGGCAATCTCGCCATTTGCGAGGTAGTTCGCTTTCATATAGCGGAAGATATTGTGGTCAACGGCGTGATCCATCCGGACGCGATCGACCTGGTCGGGCGCAACAGCGCCGACTTTTACACGCGCGCCAGCGGCAATGCTATCTTCGCGGTCAAAAAGCCGCTGGAAACACGCGGCATGGGAGTGGATCAGCTTCCCGACTTCATCAGAAACTCGAATGTCCTGACGGGCAATAATCTCGGCCAGCTGGGGAACACTGAACATTTCCCTGACAACGAAGATGTTATCAGCTTTGTAAATCAGTTCCAGGCGACCGAAGCAACGGAGCTTGGTTATCGGCGACTTCAGCAGCGCGGCGATTACAAGGGGATGCTGGCCGCGGCGATGTATTTCCTTCGCTCCAAAAACGGAAACGCCGCCTACTACATCGAGGAATCCGCCAAGACCGCGCTCGATGTTGCCAATGATACCGACTTCGCCTGGAAGGCCGCCTTGTATGCTGAAGCGGCGCGCCGGATCCTCGCGAAAAAATCATAATTCTCCTTTCCTGATATGAACATGACCGAAGCAGACCCGCGGCCGCTCTGGACGCCATCAGAGGAGCGCATCCGCTCATCACGCATGCACGCTTTTATGCTTTGGCTCGAAGAGAAATACGGCCTGGATATTGGCAGTTACGACGACCTCTACAGCTGGTCGATCGACTCGATCGAAACGTTCTGGGAGTCGATCTGGCAGGTTGCCGATATCGTTCATTCCACGAAGTATAGAAGTATATTGGATGAGCCTCGCATGCCCGGCGCCAGGTGGTTTACCGGCGCGCGTCTCAATTTCGCCGAGAACCTGCTTCGCTATAACGACAGCCACATAGCCCTGATCAGCTATCGGGAGAATCAACCGCCAGCGCGAATATCGTACGCGGAGCTGTATGACCAAGCGGCTGCTTGCGCGGCAGGGTTAAAAAGGCTTGGCGTGAACGAGGGAGATCGGGTGGCCGCCTACATTCCGAATCTTCCTGAGGCGGTCATCGGGATGCTGGCGGCAGCGTCAATCGGGGCGGTCTGGTCCTCCTGCTCGCCCGATTTTGGGTTGCAGGGAGCGCTGGATCGTTTTAGTCAGATCACTCCCAAAGTGCTCATTACCGCGGATGGATATAGCTACGGCGGGAAAGTACATTCTTCGGAGGAGACTGTCCGGCATATCGCGGAAAAGATCCCGGCCATTGAGAAAGTAGTGGTGGTGCGGAATATCGGGAATGCTCATAGCGAACCGCATGGCCGAGTGATCGCATGGGATGATCTTATCGCCGGGCGACCCGCGAAGCTTGAATTCACGCAACTTCCGTTTGATCATCCTGTTTACATCATGTACTCATCGGGGACAACCGGCAAGCCCAAGTGTATCGTGCATGGCGCTGGCGGGACCCTGCTCCAGCATTACAAAGAACTGGCCCTGCATACGGATCTCCACCGCGCCGACAAGATCTTTTACTTTACGACATGCGGCTGGATGATGTGGAACTGGCTGGTAAGTTCGTTGATGCTTGGCGCTACAGTCGTTTTGTATGACGGCTCCCCGGCATTCCCAAACGCTAAAGTACTCTGGGATATGGCCGAACGCGAAAGTGTGACGATCTTCGGCACCAGCCCGAGATTTTTGTCGGCGTCGCAGAATGTCGGGCTGAAACCAGGGGAATCTCACGATCTCGCGGCGCTCCGCATCATGTTAAGCACCGGTTCTCCTCTGGCCGCGGAGAACTTTGCGTATGTCTATCGGGATGTCAAGGAAGATATCCAGCTGTCGTCAATTTCCGGTGGGACGGACATTATTTCCTGCTTTATGCTGGGGAATCCGATGCTTCCGGTATTTGCCGAAGAGATCCAGTGCCGTGGTTTGGGGATGAAAGTAGAAGCGTACGATGCCGCCGGCCGGCCAGTGATCGGCCAGACCGGTGAGTTGGTGTGCAGTAAACCGTTTCCGTCGATGCCGGTTTCGTTCTGGAACGACGCAGACGGCTCCGCTTACCGGGCCGCGTACTTTTCCACGTATCCCGATGTCTGGAGGCACGGCGACTATATCAAGATCACCGAACGCGGCGGTGTGATCGTCTTTGGCCGCTCAGACGCGACCCTCAACCCGGGCGGCGTCCGCATCGGTACCGCGGAGATCTACAATCCGGTCGAGGCACTCCCGGAGATCAAAGATAGTCTGGTCATCGGACAGCGCTGGAAAAACGATGTCAGGATCGTGCTTTTTGTGGTATTGGCCGACGGCATGACTTTGACGGACGAGTTAAAACGAAAGGTCGCCGACGCGATTCGCCGACACAATACCCCTCGACATGTTCCATCGGTGATCCTGCGGATCCACGAAGTCCCTCGCACGCTCAACGGGAAAAAAGTCGAAGTCGCGGCCGCACAGGTGATCCACGGGGAAGCGGTCGGCAACCGCGATTCGCTGATAAACCCGGACTCTCTCGACCAGTTTAAGAATATCCCCGAACTACAGTCTTAGAACCGCGCGTATCGCGGCCTTTTTGTTCACGCCAAAGCCAGTTGCGTGAATTGACGGTAAATGTTATCCTTTTACCCATGATCAGTCGCCTCATGCTTCTTCTGCTGGCGCTGGCAACCAGCCTTGGCGCCCAAACTACCCCCCCGTTTGGTATCCGAACCAAAACCCCCGACCTCAAGGCGTATTCTAACGCGCGGATAGTGGTCTCTCCCACCCAGACGATCCCGAGCGGAACGCTGGTGGTGCGAGATGGCCGCATCGTTGATGTCGGCGCGCATGTTCAGATCCCGGCCGGAGCGGTGATTGTCGATCTCAAAGGGAAAACGATCTACCCGGGATTTGTCGATCCCTACACGCAGTATGGTCTGCCTGAAGTGGAGCGCCAAATGCGCCAAAGTGATCGGCGGCCGCAATATGAGGCAGTACGGACCGGTGCCGACTCCTGGAACGACGCAAATCACGCGGATAAGATCTGGGTCAATCAGTTCACACCCGACGCAGCGAAAGCGGCAGAGTTGCTTCGCCTCGGGATAACGGCGGTTCAGTCGGCCAAGTTTGACGGCATCTTTCGCGGGAGGTCGTATGTCACTTTGCTGGACACCGGACTGACCAATGAACTGATATTGAAGCCGCAGTCGATGCATTTCGCGTCGTTCAACAAGGGGAGCTCGGAGCAGCAGTATCCAACGTCGCTGATGGGGAGTATCGCGTTGATCCGTCAGTCGTTCCTCGACGCGGACTGGTATCGCAAGGCACACGCCGCCTATCGGCTCAATCCAAACCAGAGGATGCCTGAGGTCAATCTCCCGATCGCCGCGCTTGGCCAGATCGGGAATGAATCGATCATGTTCGAAACCGACGACGAGCTCTCCCTGCTCCGGGCCGCCAAACTCTCGACTGAACTGCGCGTCCCGTTCGTGCATGTCGGCTCGGGTCATGAATATGAAGTGGCGAAAGAGATCGCCGCGACCGGTCAAACCGTGATCCTGACAGTCAACTATCCCAGGGCTCCCGAAGTAAAAACCGCGGAAGATGAGTTGGATGTTAATCTCGCGGACCTTCGCTACTGGGAGCAGGCGCCTTCGAACGCGACGATGTTGGAACAAGAGAAAGTTCGATTCGCGTTCACCACCTATCGGCTCAAAGAGACCAGGGATTACCTCAAGAATATCCGTCAGGCGATCCGTCGCGGTTTGAGCGAACAGACCGCTCTGGCGGCGCTAACCACTGTCCCCGCGCAGATCTGCGGGCTTGCGTCGGAAATCGGGACGCTCGAACGAGGCAAGCTGGCGAATTTTATTGTCTGTGACACCAACATCTTTGTCGAGCATGCCCGCGTCTTCGCGACAGCGGTCAAAGGGAGGATCCGCGAGTTTGTGCCGGTCGAACAGGTCGATTTCCGCGGCGAGTATTCGCTGCATCTCGCGGGGAAAGACCTATTCCTGAGCCTGAAAGGCGCGATCGATACAATTAAGGGCGAGCTCAAACTGGCGGACAAAAAGACCGATCTCGAATCCGTGGTCGCGACTCGTGATGAGCTGACTTTTTCCGCCAAGCTTGACAGTTTCGGCATTCCGGGTATCACGCGCTTTTCGGTGCATCGTGACGCTGATCAGTTGGTCGGCATGGCGAGCCTCCCCGACCTACAGCGGCATGCGTTGGTCGCCACGCGTACCGGACCGTTTGTCCCGACTCCGGATACGTCGGCGCACGAGCGGGCTGAGGCCGTCATGGTCTCCAAAGTTACGTTCCCCAACAAAGGATATGGTGTTACTGAATTGCCGCCGGTCGCGAACGTTTTGATCAAAAACGCGACCGTCTGGACATCGGAAAGTGAAGGGATCCTCTCAGAGACGGATGTCCTGGTGCAGAATGGCAAGATCGCGAAGGTCGGCAAAGGCTTGACCGCGACCGGCGCGACCGTCATCGACGGCACCGACAAACATGTCACCGCGGGGGTGATCGACGAACATTCGCATATCGCGATCTCCGGCGACGTCAACGAAGGAACGATGGTGACCACGCCGGAGACGCGCATCGGCGATGTGCTTAATCCGGACGACATCAACATCTATAGGGCCATGACCGCGGGAGTGACCACACTTCAACTGCTGCATGGCTCGGCCAATCCGATCGGGGCGCAGGCGCAGATAGTCAAACCTCGCTGGGGAGCCTCGGCGGAAGGGCTCAAGTTCGCCAACACGACTCCGTCTGTGAAGATGGCGTTGGGCGAGAATGTCAAGCAGAGCAACTGGGGCGCGCAGTACACGGTACGCTATCCGCAGAGCCGCATGGGTGTTGAAACGATCCTCAAGGATGTCTTCCAGGCGGCACGCGAGTACGAGTCCGACTGGAAAGCGTACAACGCGCTTGGCGCCAAAGAGAAAGAGCGGACCATACCGCCGCGGCGCGATCTCAATCTCGAGGCGACTCTCGAGATCGTCAGCGATCGAACGCGCATACATTGCCACTCGTACGTCTATACCGAGATCCTGATGTTGATGCGGCTCGCCGAGGAGTTTGGGTTCACGGTTCAGACATTTACGCATGTCACTGAAGGGTACAAGGTCGCCGATGAGTTGAAAGCGCATGGCGCGTCGGCATCATCGATCGTTGACTGGTGGGCGTACAAGTTCGAGGTGTACGATGCCATCCCCGGCAATATGTGCATCATGAATAACCGCGGCGTGGTGACCTCGATAAACTCCGACAGCCCGGAGCTGGGCCGTCGTCTGGCCCATGAAGCCGCCAAATCGGTGATGTACTGCGGCATGTCGCCCGAGGACGCGATCAAGATGGTCACGATCAATCCCGCTATCCAGCTCAAGATCGATGATCGAGTCGGCTCGATCAAGGCGGGCAAGGATGGCGATCTGGTGATCTGGAACGGCGACCCGCTCTCCATCTATTCCAAACCGGAAATGACCTTTATCGATGGACGGATCTACTTCGATATAAACACGGACCTGAAGGCACGGGTAGCGATCCAGGTTGAAAAGGCCGCGCTCGTGCAGAAAGCGCTCTCGTCGGGCGTGAGAGAATCGCGGCGGCGCTGGCGGGAGGGGTACAAGCCGCTTGATCGTGAATGGGAGTGCGAAGATATTTTCGATTACTGGAAGGAGCAGAACGAGTATCATGCGACACATTAGACACTTATTGATGCTCGTCGTGCTGCTGGTCTCGACCGGCGCGGCGCATGATTATATTCCGGGCGCAAAACAGAGCGCGCCGATCCTGCTCAAAGGGGGAACGCTGTACACCGTGAGCGGCGGAGTGCTTCCCAATACTGATCTGCTCTTTGACAACGGACGGATCACGCAGATCGCGCCTACCATCACGCCTCCGAATGGCGCCGAAGTGATAGACGTTACCGGCCAGTATGTTTATCCGGGGATGATCAACGGTCAGACCCAGATCGGTCTGGTTGAAGTCGGCTCGGTCCGAGGAAGCAACGATAACAACGAGATCGGCCGCAACAACGCCGACCTCAGAGCCTGGGTCGCCTACAACCCGGACTCGGAGATCATTCCGACCGTGCGCTCAAACGGCGTACTGACCTGTCTGGTGGTGCCGGGAGGCGCCTTGCTCCAGGGACGCTCCAGCCTGATGAATCTGGATGGCTGGACCCGCGAGGATGCCGCCGAAAAACCGGTGGTGGCGCTCCACATGACCTGGCCGGCGGTCGCGATCGTGGATGCCTGGTGGATGGAGAAGTCCGCGGAGGAACAAAAGAAGGATATGGATGAAAATAGGGCGGCGATCGGAAGGCTCTTTGAAGATGCCCGCGCCTATTGGCTTGCCAAGCAGGCAGATCCTCGGATAAAGATCGATTCACGCTGGGAGGCAATGCTCCCGATCTTCACGCGTGAACTTCCGGTAATTATCTATGCCGATGATTACCGCCAGATCGACGAAGCGGTCGCGTTCAGCAAAAAACATGGCTTTCGGATGATCCTCTCCGGCGGCAAAGAGGCCTGGAAAGCCTCGGAACTGCTGAAATTGAACGATATCCCAGTGGTCGTCGCGCCGACAACGTCGCTGCCGATGCGTCATGACGACGATTACGACCTGGCGTATCGTATTCCCGGGCTGATCGCGAAGGCCGGGTTGAAGTTCTGTTTTGGGACATTTGACTCCTGGAGCGCCCGAAATCTTCCGTTCCAGGCAGGGAATGCCTGCGCCTATGGCTTGGACAAAGAGACCGCGTTGCGCGCGATCACACTCTCCCCTGCTGAGATCTTTGGCGTGGAAAAAGATCTTGGCTCACTCGACGTGGGCAAAAAGGCGACCCTTATCGTGTCAAAGGGAGATATTCTCGACCCGCTGACCCACGGCGTGACGCTTGCGTTTATCGAAGGTCGCAAAGTTGATCTCGACAATAAGCATAAAGAGCTGTATCGGAAGTACGACGCGAAGCATACAGAAATACCCGGAAAGTAACGGTTTCGCGCATTTTACAGAGTGTATAACGCCCTGTCTGACGACAGGGCGTTTCTCCTTCTGGCATTATCCAACCGCGCTCAGAACTCAAATCCCCAGGACATCGCGAACTTGTGCGTGTCATAGGCCGAGAGCTGCCAGTTAAACCCGAGGGTCAAATTGAAAGGCGCTATAAAAGGCGTGAGATTGCCGATGCTGAACCCCAGTTCCGAATAAGGCCTCCTGGCGATCCGGCCATACACAGAGTCTGGCGCCGGCTGATGCTTGAAATCTGTCCAGAAGACGCCACCGTGGAAACTCACATGGAACGGCAGCCGCTTTATTCCCGGTATCCCGCTTCTGGCAAAGAGAGTTCGTTTGAACTCATGCCGCAGGCTAATCGCCGCAACCTGGTCGCCCGCGAAATTGTTCAGCCCCAGGGTTTGGAGGCCCCGCCCCTGATAAACATCGAGCGGGCTATATTCGAGCGTGAAATAGCGCTGTGGGGGCAACGGCTTGTTCGACTCCCCGAAATACGCGAAAATTGATGTTACGCCAAGTCCAAGCGTCCGCTGGCGGCGGTAAGCCGAGATCGAGTAGCGCGTGAAATCAGCATCCGAATCGAACAAGTCCGGCGAACTATGTTCAACCCGCGCGGTCAATTGCGTGTAGATCGGTTCGCCGGCGATCCGAACTCTCCCTTTTCTTTTATAGCGCGAGCGTGAGTCATACGTGAACTCAGCATATATCGCGCGGAGAGCGCCGTCGTCGATCGCCGGATTGATTCGAATTGAATCAGTGGGATCAAAAATACTGAAATCACTCTCGAGCGGTGTCGATTCCTGTTTAAGGCTGGAGACGCCGATTCCCAGCCGCGTTTTGTCGAGCAGTTTTGTGCGAACTCCCGCGGAGAAACCTCGTTCGCGGTAGTAGTCGAGCGGATCCGACTGGCTCCAGAGCGCGGCCAGAGTCATGTTACTCTCGGAACCATGGAAGACGGTCGGCCTGTGCTGCATCTGGTCATGGTATTCCGCGGAGATGCTCAGCGGCCAGTGTCGCAGCGGCTCAATCTCGGCGCCAACTTTGTACTGCCAGTACTCCGCGTCGAAGGCATACCCCGCTCGTCCGGAGAGTGTTGTCAACGGTATGAGGGATCGGGTGGACGCGCCTAGCCCGAGGTAAGCGCCTTCCGCGCGATTAAAATGAAACAGGTCGTCCTTGGTCGCGGCGATAAACGGTATGGCGATCAGGGCACGGGCGATCTGTTTGCCTATCGGTTTCGGCGCGGCCGCGATCGAATCAACCCGCTGGTATCCGTCGATCTCGTTTTCCGAGAGCGGGATCGTTTGCCGGCTCGCCCAGGTCGCTGAGTCGTACGAGTCCGCTTCGTCGGCCACCTCGAGGGTTACTTCGCCAAATGTCCTCCCGGGGATCCCCTCCTCTATCCTGAACTGATATAATGACGCGACATGCGCGAAAGAGAGATCCGACGGTATGCCGGGGATCGGTACGGGCAATTTGAACTCGCCGGAGAAGCGGATCTCGACCGGCATCCAGTATTCCGACTGGAACTGCGCGAAGCGCTGGCTGTAGCGCGGATTGCGCAGAAAAGCAGACTGCATCCCGCGGAAACCGACATCCACCGCGACAACGTCAAAAGTGGAATCGACAATATGAATGGTCCCTTCAAACAGGGTCTGGAGGTCGGTCTTGGGCTCGATCGCCAGGATAAAAACCCGCTGACTATCGATGAAGGTGGTGTCTGCCAGGTAATAAGTGTAGAAGTCAAGCGCGTCGGTCGCGGTCGGCGAGACTATCGACATCTCTCCCGCGTCGATCCGGTTCTTATTAAAATTGAGGATCTGCCCGACAGTTACCAGGTTGTTGTCCGCCTTGAGGTTTTTCGTCTGTTTCCGCGCGGTGATCACTTCCTTGTATTTGTCCGGCTGCTCCCAGTAGCTGGTCACCTGCGTCTCGGTGATCAGCAGGATGTTGGCGGAGTCCGGTTTCTTCCGATCACGAACCACCAGCTTGGTGTAAGCGTCGTAGGAGTAATCGTGCAGTTTGCTCAGGATATCCTTCTTGCGCGCGATCGCCTCAAGAATGATCTCTTCCGCCGGATTCACCATCCGGTCATAGACACGGGTGCCGGGAAGTTCTAGCAGCGCGGAACGCAGTTGGAAATCCTGCTGGACGGACGCGTATGCTATCGCCACCGAGTGGCGTTCGGAGAAATAGGCGATATGACTGCACTTGAGGCGGTACGTCCCGTTCGGCTCGACCAGCATCTGGAACCGACCGGATTCATTGGCAATGGTCGATTGTCCGGTTCCTTCGACCTGCACCGTCGCGAAAGGGATCGGCTGACCGGAGTCGAAATCCGTGATAAGCCCCGCGATGGTCGCGCGCTGGATCGGTGTGATCGGCTGGAGAGAGCGCGGCTGACTAAAAACGGGAACCGCAAAGTGCAGCGTGAACAATATGAGCGTGGCGTTAAAGATAATGACGCGGTCCATTAGCCCTCGACTCATGAGCTCGCTTTCTTCCGGATGTGAAACATGCTGTGACAGAGCGTTATACGGCGACCCGCGGACGATGTTTCCGTTGAACTCAGAGCCGGTAAAGCATCAAATATACAACCACGCCGCTGATGGAGACGAACATCCAGACCGGCCATAGCCGGCGAGTGATGCGCGTGTGCTTATCAAATCGCTCGCGTAGCGCGAAATATACCGCCATCAACACAAACGGCACCATCAGCGCCGCCAGCATGACATGGGGGATCAGAATCGCGAAATAGACAGGCCGTGTCCAATCATGGCGCGGATACGGCACGGAGCCGACGGCGTAGTGGTAGATAAGGTAACTGGTCAGAAAAAGCGCCGAGGTGATCAGCGCCGCTACCATCATCTTTTTATGTCTCTCCGGCCTTCCCTGCTTGATAAAAACATATCCCAGGGTGAGGAACACCGCGCTGATCAAGTTAAGAGTCGCGTTGAGGGTTGGCAGATCTGTCACGCTCACGCGTCCCCCTTTGCCAGTGTCGCGATATGCCGGCGCATCAGTTTCAGGCTCGCCTCACTATCGTGATCGTAATAGCCGCGGATCATCCCCTGTTGGTCGACCAGGATGAACTTGGTGCTGTGCATCCCCGGAAGATCCCCGCTCACGCCGAAACCGCTTTCGGCCAGCCAGGCAACGGAATCCATCTCGTCGCGCACAAACACCCAGCGATCATCGGTCACGTTGAACCCATTGGCGTATTCGCGCAATCGTGGCAACGAATCGACGGCCGGATCGACACTAATTGAGACCAGTCGCACCAGCGGCGCATGTTCATACTCACGGTAGAGCTGGGCGAAGTTTTTATTCATCAGCGGACATGGCCCGCGACAACTGGTAAAGAAAAACTCAACAATACTGATTTGACCTCTCAATTCGTTCGAGCCGAACGCCTCCCCGCGCATCTCGACAAACTCAAAATCCGGGACTTTACCCAATACCGGAATGTCGCGTCGTTCCGCTTCAGCCCGCCCGACCACCAAAAACGCGATGACCGCCAGCGCGGCTGCATTAGTGGTCAGAGGCACCAGGATTCTCTTCATAGATCTTCCGTACGCGGCAATATCAGCTCCTTTATGCCGCACGCCGAAAAACGCGACCATGGAGAGCCCGATAAACAGCCCTGCCGCCCATTGGTGGAACAGCTGCCCGACCGGCGCGAGCCCAAAGAGATAGAACGAGACGCCGAGCAGTACCTCAATGAGCATCAAGAGCATCATCCCCCATATCGCGCTCGTAACCAGCCAGGCCGGCCGGTCACTCATCTTGAGAATGGAGATCCCGACAAACCAGGTAAACAGCACCATCAGCGAGCCGGAGATGAAGTGAATATCATTCCAGGCGCCGATCTTTCCGATCAGCGCCGAATCCTCCAGCAACGGAAATGACCGCGCGATCAGTTCGATCGCCTCGCGCACTTGCGTGCCAAGGACGATCTGGATCATCCCGCCTATCCAGAGCAGGCCGCACCAGAGTTCGGCGTGTGGGGGATATACCGGCTCGACCGTCTTTTCGGCCGGTGCTCCAAGATAGTAAGTATGTTGTGTGACATAAATGAGCAGGCTAACGATGACGTAAGACAGCAGTAGATGCAGCGAGATCAACAACGGTTCGAGCTCAGAGGTGACCACTTTTCCCCCCTGCCAGCCCTGGTACGCTACCAGCAAAGCCGCCGCCAGCGAGGGGAAAAGAATGCGCGGCACGTTGCGAAACTTGATGATCGCCATGATCGCGACTGCCAGGATCAGAAATCCTACAGAGACGCCGACCAGCCGATTGAGATACTCGATCCAGGCAAGCACCACGGTCAGCCCGGTGGCATGAAGTTCCGGAGGAAGATCAGCGGGAGAGAGCGGCGGAAGCCAGCGGCCGTAACATCGCGGCCAATCGGGACATCCCAGCCCCGCGCCGGAGACGCGCACCAGACTGCCGACAAATATCAGGAAGTACGTGGCGAGAGTCGCCAGGAAAGCTACGCGGCGAAAGGAGTGCATCTGTGTCTTCTCGTTTCAGCCGCCGGCGCTAAATGCCGGCGTCTGCACGATAGACTATACGCGATAAGGGCCGCGCGCAAGCGTAATCTCTGCTCGATCAGTGACCCGGAGCCGCGTTGGTATCGACCGGAGCCGCTGTCGCTTCTCCGTGCGACGCCGCGGCGCCACCGGTTACGGCAGGGCGATTCTTGTACATAGCGGCTTGCGCCTCGATCGGATGCTCCTTGATCGGGTCGAGCTCGGCTCTCCGCTCGGTGTCATACATGGTCAGGCCGATAAAGATCGCCAGAAACGCGAGCGAGCTGGCAAAGATGACAAAAAACAGCTTGTTATCATACCAGAGGTGCATGAAGAAAAACGCGACCAGCGTCGCCTTGAATCCGGCGATCAAAAGCGCGATAAGGATATTGGCCGGCCCAAAATCAAACCCCGCGACCAGCACGGTAATGACCGTAAAGACCAGCAATGTCCCGCCGATGCCCAGATAGATCTTGAGCGGTGTGATATGGTGATGCGCGTGCGATGTCTGATTTGTCATTTTTTCCCTCATGACACCAAATAGAGTAACGGGAACAGGAAGATCCAGATAAGGTCAACCAGGTGCCAATACAGGCCGGTTACCTCGATCGGGTTGTAATAAAGCGCGTTAAACCGGTCGCGCGATGTTTTGACCAGCATGATAATGATCGCGATCATCCCGCCGATGACGTGCAGGCCGTGAAGGCCGGTCATCACAAAATAGATCGAGAAAAAGACATGCGGATTGGATCCCTCAATGCCGGTATAGGTGTAATATTTCCCCGGCAACTGCCCGAGATGAAACTTGTGCGAATACTCAAAGTACTTGATGACGAGGAAGGTCGCGGCGAAGATCAGCGTCGCGAACAAGTGATACATCGTCTGCCTTTTGTTCCCCAATTGCATGGAGCGAATAGCCAGCGCCATCGTAACCGAGCTGGAGATCAGGACCAGTGTATTGATAAAGCCGAGTTTAACATCCAGCGCTTTGTGCGCGGCGTGGAACATCTCCGGATACCATGACCGGTAGATGGCATAGGCGCAGAACAAGCCGCCGAAAAACAGGACTTCAGTGAGCAAAAAGACCCACATGCCGAGTTTGGATGATTCCCGTTGCTGTTCGGCGTCGGTGAAGTGATGCGCGACATGCTCGTCGAGCGGAGCGTGCGTTTTCGCGTGATCGGCCATCGGTCAGTTACCTCGCCACTTTCTCTGATCGGGTCGGCATCTCGCGCGGGATCAGGACTTTATCGTAGTCGTACGGTCCGTGGGTCACCACCGGCTGGGTGACGAAGTTCTCAGTCGGCGGCGGCGACGCTGTCTCCCACTCAAAGCCGATCGCGCCCCACGGGTTATTGCCGGCCGGCTTACCTTTGATCAGCGAGTGAATGAAGTAGATCGCCATGATCAGGAAGCCGAGACCAAGCACCCATGCGCCGTAAGTCGAAAAGACATGAAGTGACTGATATTGATCGATGTACGTGTAGTAGCGGCGCGGCATCCCCTGCGCCCCCAGAATGAACTGGGTGAAGAAGGTCATATTGAAGCCAATGAAAATGATTATCGCGGACGTTGCCGCCCAAAACTCATTGTACCTTTTGCCGAACATCTTGGGCCACCAGAAATGGATGCCGCCCAACAGCGCCATCACCGTGCCGCCCATCATGACATAGTGGAAGTGCGCCACGACAAAATAGGTATCATGCACATGAATATCGACCGAAAGCGCGCCGAGGAAAATGCCGGTCAGTCCGCCGATGGTGAATAATACGAGGAACGACAGCGCGTAAAGCATCGGCGTGGCAAGACTGATCGAGCCCTTGTATAATGTCATCACCCAGTTAAAGACCTTTACTCCGGATGGTATCCCGACGAAGAACGTCAGGAACGAGAAGATCACCGCCGCAAGTTCGGACTGACCGGAAGTGAACATGTGGTGCCCCCAGACAAGAAACGACACCAGGGCTATGCCAAATGACGAATAAGCGATCGCGTTATAGCCAAAGATCTTGCGGTGGGACATGTGCGAGATCAACTCGCTGATGATCCCCATTCCCGGAAGGATCATGATATAGACGGCCGGGTGCGAGTAGAACCAGAAGAAGTGCTGGTACAGCACCGGATCGCCACCCATGGCCGGATCGAATATCCCGATCCCCATCGTTCGCTCCAGCAAAAGAAGCACCAGCGTGATCGCCAGTACCGGAGTCGCCAGCACCTGGATAAGCGCGGTGGCGTAAAGCGCCCAGACCATGAGCGGCAACTTGAACCAGGTTTGACCGGGCGCCCGCAATTTATGGATGGTCACAATAAAGTTCAGGCCGGTAAAGATCGACGAAAAGCCGAGAATGAACGCCGCGAGCAACATCGATGAAACCGAGGATGTCGTGCTCGTACTGTACGGCGTATAAAATGTCCAGCCGGTATCCGCGCCGCCTGAAATGAGCGAGTAGATACCAAAGATGGCGCCGCCGACAAAGACATACCAGCTCGCCAGGTTCAGCCGCGGAAACGCGACGTCTTTCGCGCCGATCATCAGCGGGAGCAGGAAATTCCCCAACGCGGCGGGGATCGACGGAATGATGAACAGGAAGATCATGATCGCGCCGTGCAGCGTGAAAAAGCGGTTGTACGCTTCGGCGTCCATCAGGTCGCGGCCGGGGTTCAGCAACTCGGTGCGAAGGATGATCGCCAACAGTCCGGCGAAAAAGAAGAAGAACATGATGGCCGCGAAATACATGATGCCGATCCGCTTGTGATCGAGCGTAAACAGCCAGCTCTTCAACCCCTTCGGACTGTTGAGATAATGTGTCTGTGGAATAGTTGGTTCCATATCTCTCACATCCTCGCTATTGCTGCGCCTTGATGAACGCGATCAACGCGTCGATCTGGCGGTCTTTCAGGATCCCCTGGTAGGTCGGCATCACCGGATCGTATCCGTTCACGATATGCGCCTTGGGATCGAGCATCGATTCCCTGAGGTAATTCTCATCCGCGACCAGCCGGGTACCGTCGGTCATCGCCTCTTCGCGTCCAAACAGCCCCTTAAAGGTCGGTCCGACCAGTTTTTTCCCGTCCAGCGTATGGCAGGTATTGCAGGCGCGCGACTTGTACAACTGCGCGCCGAACTCCTCAAGCGAAAGTCCTTCCCCCATGCCTGACGACTTCTCCAGCCACTCCGCGAACTCGCGCTCGCCGACCACTTTCACTTTTCCCAGCATCTCCGAGTGTCCTTTGCCGCAGTACTCGGTGCAGAATATCTGGTAGTCGCCGACCGCGGTCGCCTCGAACCAGGCGGTCGTGTACCGATTCGGCAAGACATCCATCTTGATGCGGAAATTCGGGACATAAAAACTATGCAGGACGTCCTTTGACGACATCAGCAATTTTACCGGCTTGCCGACCGGGACCGTTATATCGCTCACCGAATTCGCGCCGCCGGGATAGTCAAACGACCAGAACCACTTCTGTCCGGTCACGTTGATCTCCAGCGCGTCTTTGGGCGCGACATAGAACTTGATATACGACTTAAACCCCCAGATGAAGATGATCATCACGAGGATGGTCGGGATGACTGTCCAGGCTATTTCAAGCGGCGCGTTGTGCGCGTTGCCGGTGGTCAGAGTATCTTGTCCGCGACGACGGTACTTGATGACAAAGAACGCGATCATCGCCATCACGATGGCAAACATGATCGTGCTCGACCAGAAAAGGAATCCCCAGAGTGGATCCACCTCGCTGGCCAGCGTCGAGTTCGCCGGCGGCAAAAACAGGGTGCCCGTAGTATCCATAGCCTTCCGTTATCTCCGATTTCCCGTCAGATGCGGATGTATCGTCAACGACGACCGCCGCGCGCGGCTGTTTCGTTCCGAGCGCCAGAGGATCGCCACACATATGCCAAGGGCCAGGGCGCAGATGGCGCCGCCGATGCGCATGACGTTGGTCGCGAACAGCACGTACCCTTTCGCCTGCGGATCGTAATGGTAGCAGTACAGGATCAGCTTATCCAGCGTCGAGCCGATCTTGCCGTCGGTTGCTTCAAGCAAAGCCAGCTTCAGGTCGCGGGGATTGAACTCTATCCCGTAAAGATAGCGCGAAATGGTGCCGTCGGGCATCAATACAAACGCGGCCGCGGCATGCGCGTATTCTTTCCGCTCTTCATCGTATCGATAGCCAAATCCAAGCGCCTGCGCGAGCGTCGCGGATTGGCTCGAATCGCCTACCAGGAAATGCCAGCCGGCATCGGCGCCCGGCTTCCCCAGCTCGGAGAGGTAGTTCTGCTTTTTCGCTGCGGCAAGCTGCGAGGTCTCGCGCGGATTGATACTGACCGCCAC
>JAMPYH010000271.1 GCA_023700785.1 Candidatus Zixiibacteriota bacterium | reverse complement strand
TACAGAACGAACGCGCGGACATCGGCCCCGGCACGCACCAGCGCCTCGGTCAAATGCGAGCCGATGAATCCATCGGCGCCGGTTACCAGTACTCGCGTTCCCTCTAACGACATGACCGCCTACATTCGTTGAAGCAGGGCTTCGGCTTCTTTGAGCGGATCTCCCGCCAGGCCGTGCCGCTTGGCCAGTTGTAGGACTTCCTTGGCCTCGGGGTCATTCTCCGTGGCTAACGCCTTCCCCAGGAGGAAATACGCTTCGGCGTCATGTTGGAACTGGGAGAGCGCGGTCTTGGCCGCGCCGCGAGCCAGTTCCGGACGACCGGTCATCAAGTACACCTGCGCCAGATTAATGTTGGCGCGCTTGTACAGCGGACAGGCCAGGATCGCCTGTCGCGCCAGATCCTGCGCTTTGTTCGGATCTTTATTCAGTTTCGCCAGCCGATGTGACAGGTACAGCAGAGCGTCCCCATTCCCGCCTTCATTCATCACGATATCGTCAAGCAGTTTCAACCCTTCTTCCTCGGAGCCTGAATCAAACAGCGCTCTCCCTTTTTCGGCGCGCAACGCTTTGTGCGTCGGCTCTTTGTCGAGACCCGTCTCGATAAGCTCCAGCGCCTTGTCACACTCGGCCAGATCGCAGGCAAGCCTCGCCGCGATCGCCAGCAGGTCGGGATCATCCGCGCGGTAGGTTAAAGCCTTTTCGACAACTCTTCGCGCCTGGGTGGAAAATCCGCGTCGCGCCAATGCACGCGCCAGTCTGTCGAGAAGCATCGACTTTCCCGCGCTCTGGTCAAGACCACGCAGAGCCGCGGTGACGGCATCATCGCCGCGCCCGGCTTCAGCCAGCGCGATCCCCTGCCTGATCGCTTCGTCCGGATATATCTGTGCGTAATGCGGATACTGCTCAAATAACGCGGCGGCTTTCGCGAAATCCGCCACGAACAAATACATCTCACTTAACGAATCAAACGCCGGCCGGAAGTTCGGATGATCGGTCAGCACTGTGGTCAACAAACTCTCAGCGGTGATCGCCTTTATCGGATTAAAGCCCAGACGGGTTGACGCAAACGCCGTCCAGTGAGCCGGGTCATTTCCCCACGGTTCGACAAAGGACGAGAACGATGGCAGGGTGTCGTCAACTTTTTGCCACTGTTCCAGCGCGAACGCGTACCAGGCCTGGTACTCGAGCTCTCCCCGGATCGCCGCGACCTTCACTGAATCAAGCGACACTACCGCCACTGGCGGGAGCATCAAACGGACGCGCGGCGAGATCCTTCGGTAGATGGCGTACTGCTTTGTCATCGGATGCATCCTGAGCGCCTCGACATTGGCCATCAACTCTTCCGACGCGGAACCGGCGACTGTCAGGTTGACTGAACGGGCGGCAATGTCATACAAATACGCGACCGTCGAGAGGGCGGCGGGGCGAACTTCCTGGAGTTGATAAACCGCGGTGAGACCATTGGCCCAATCCTGCGCTCCATCGTAATAGAGCGCCCATGCCGCGCGGGGCAAAATAGTGGTCTTATCCCGTTTCTCCATGTCGCGGATCATCTGCCGCGCTTCGGTCAAATAGCCAACTCGCAACGACCGGAAAAAGTGTTCGATCATCGCGACGTGCGATCTGTCGTCCTCAAATATCGCTCGCGAGATCGCGATAGCGGAATCCGCGAAACCCCGGTCTTCGAGGTAATCAGCCAAGGCTCGTTTTGCGCTGGGCGAATTGACCGCCACCGCCGACGCGGCATCCGCCGCGGAGATATCATGACGCGCAAAGGCGAGACGCGCCTTGATCAAAGAACTCGCGTCGCTCGGATATCCCGCCGCTTCCGCCTGTCCCAGGGCACGGTTCGCTTCGGGCAGTTGGCCGGCAGAGATCAGGAGAGAAGCATACATGGCCCAGGCTTCGGGGTCGCTCTTCGAAAGCTCGGCAAATCGCCGCCCGACATCCGCGGCGACAACTTCGGAACCGAGCGCGGAATAGACGCGCGCCAATCCGCCAAAAGCCGGCGCGTACCCCTGGTCCCTGGTCGTCGCGCGAAGATAATGCTCCATCGCGTCCCATAGGAGTAATTGGCGTTCCTTGCTTAGGCCGACGAGATACGCCGCTCGCGCGGAAATCGAGTCCTCCTTCTCAAGCGAGCTCAGCAGGCTGTCCGACTCATTAAAGCGGTAATCATTGATGGCGTTCGTGCCGCGGGAGAAATCGTCGGAGCCACCGGTTGAGGATGATCCGGAACAGCCGGTAAGCAGGAGGAGAAACGCGCCAAGCGATAAAAATCGAGTCATGTTGTAATAGTCCTTACGTCTCGAAAGTCGATGGTGAAGAAAATGCAGGACGCGACTCCGAGCTCGTTATCGCCGTCCTGACAAGCGTGTAAAATACTATGAGACTTGATATTTTCGGTATGGAAAATTGAGGGAGTAAAAAGATTGTTAGCAAATGGCATGCTAACCTACTGATTTTTCTTGGAACCAGCCAAAAACAGGATATATTTACCCTATGGCAGTGCTCGAGTCACGAGGCTTATACAAGTACTACCGCCGTCGAGCGGTGGTCGCGGATGTCTCGATTGAGGTAAACCCTGGCGAAGTCGTTGGGCTGCTTGGCCCTAACGGTGCCGGCAAAACCACCACGTTCTACATGATAATCGGTTTTATCCGCCCCGACGGCGGCTCGGTTTATCTTGGAGAGCGGAATATCGGGCGGATGCCGATGTATCGACGAGCCAAGATGGGGATCGGTTATCTGGCACAGGAAGCTTCGGTCTTCAGGAAGCTCTCGGTTGAGGACAATATCCGGGCGGTTCTGCAATTTCGACGGATGAGCTTCAAGCAGCGGAAAGAACGGCTTGAACAGTTGTTGCGGGAGCTGGACATCAGCCATCTCCGGAACAACAAGGCCTATACGCTTTCGGGAGGGGAGAGACGCAGAGTCGAGATCACTCGGACGCTCGTGAATGAGCCGAAGTTCATTCTCCTGGACGAACCGTTTGCCGGGATCGACCCGATCGCGGTGGAAGATATACAGAAGATCATCAATCGCCTGGTGGAACGGGGGCTGGGGGTTTTGATCACGGACCATAATGTCCGCGAGACATTATCCATCTGCCATCGAGCGTATATTATGTGCGACGGGAAAATACTCAAGGCGGGCAATTCGGAATACCTGGCCAATGACCCTGAGGCGCGCAAGATCTACCTGGGAGAGAAATTTCGACTTAATTGATAGATCTCCCCGTTGTGGAATAAATGAACGGATTCTCACCTTGCGGTAAATCAGGACTCCCGCCGTTCCGATACAGGTAATGGAGACAAGAACCGTAGGCAAATTGTTACTGCATTAGACACGACCAGACCGCTATGAAAATAGAAATAAGACAAGTCCCCGGGCTTCACCAGATCCTTGCGCCGCAACTGATCCAGTCGCTGAAGATGCTGCAGATGCCGCTTCTCAAGCTGGAGCAGACCCTTCGCCAGGAGCTGGCTATTAATCCGCTGCTCGAGGAAATAGAGTCGGTCGAGGAAGAACAGACGCTGGATGCTCCGGAGGCGGATGTCGTCCAGCCGGAAGCTACCCCTGATTCAGCCGAACAGGAAAAGATCGACTGGGACAATTACCTCGGCGAAGATGACGAGGGCTACCGCGCCCGCGAATCCCGTGAACCGGATGAAGAACGGTACGGCGAGATCGCCCGGACCCTGGATAATCTTTACACTCATCTGACCGAGCAGTTGTCGTTTCTCAAGCTCTCTGAAGAAGAGCATCTGATCGGGGAATATATCATTGGTAATATCTCGCCGGAGGGATACCTGGCTATCTCGGTCGGCGAAATGGCCGTTGAACTGGGCCTCCCCGAGGAGAAGATCCTTCCAGTACTCGCCAAGATCCAGCGATTTGATCCGATCGG
>JAMPYH010000270.1 GCA_023700785.1 Candidatus Zixiibacteriota bacterium | reverse complement strand
TCTCTCTCGATTTTCTTTTCCCCCGGCCAGGACAAAACAGTCCATCGTTTGAAATCGGTTGCGCACAGAGAACTCCCTTCCATGCGAATGACGGGACGATTCAGAGTTTGTCGGGATATGCATTCCGGGATAACAGTTAACGGCAGACAGACCTTCGGCGCAAGGAAAAACCAGACTGAATTAGATCGAGATAAAAAAACCAGCTGAGCGGCTGGTTAGCGAGCGTGTGGATAACTCACTTGAGGCCGGCTTCGTCAGTATTCTGGATCGTGCCGGAGACCTGGCGAAGTATCTTTATCCGCTTGAGACGCTGGTCGGTTTCAAGTCCCCAGCCGGTGACAACGTCACCGCGACGAGTCACTTTGACAAACGCGTCGGTCTGGATCTTCGCAATATCCGGATTCCAGTGGATGTAATCCGTTTCAAGGGTCGAATTGTCGTCGGAAACAACCACGACCCGTCCGAAAACATGCAGATGATTGGTTGACTCGCGGATATAGGCCGAGTCGCCGTCCAGCTTGGTGGTGATATTCCCCAGCGAATCAAAGAAATCGGCATGGACAACATACCCCATAGTGGAGTCCTTGGCGTCGAACTTGAGAATCCGGTCAGCCACGATGCGCGTCTTAACCCGTTCTCCTTCAAGCAGATCGATAGTCGCTCCGCGCATTTCGGAATCTGGACGGGTCGAGTCTGACGCAAGTTCCGTTCTGATGGTCGATTCGTGGTTGGAGCACCCGATCAGCGATCCGACCAGCAGGAGGAACAGTATGTAAACGGGCATCTTCATATCAGGTCTATTCTATCGGCAGACAACATGGGAATTATCAGTCGGCTGTCAAGGCTCATTTGGTTGGGCGGGTGTTCCAACGAGTATGAATCCAGATCCACTGGTCGCGATAGCGGTCGATCATTTCTTCTAACGCTCTGGTGCACAGTACGGTAGCGGTAAACGCGTCCTTTTCAACGTCCCCGGTTCGATCGAATAAAATCTCTGGCTTGACTATCACCTTATACCGGTTTTCCGATTCCCGAACGCAAGCTATCGGGACTAGTGCCGCTCCGGTCTTGACCGCAATGACTGACTGCCCGATCGGCGTATTGGCCGGTACTCCGAAGAACGGTACGAAGGCTGACCTGACGCGCATCGAGTCGATATCGATCAGCACGCCAATCGCCCCACCTTTGCGAAGATGTTCGATGATCCGCTTGGGTGAATCGGTAGTGGCGATATTGACCAGCCCGACCGCCTCGCGATTGCTCACCAGCAGGGCATCCAGCCGACGGTCGTACATCTCCCGCCCGATCACCGCGATCTTGTAGCCCAGCGAACTGACATAAGCAGCGAGCAATTCGAAGTTCCCCAGATGTCCGGTGACGCCGAACATCCCTTTCCCCCGTCGGTAAGCGGCATCAAAGTGCTCGATCCCCTCGACGGTGACCGACGCCTTGATCTCGTCAAAGTGCCGTTTGAAACGCAGAACATCGACAAGGTTCCTGCCGCTGTTGATAAAGAAACTCCTGCAGATCTCCTCGCGCTGAACCTCCGTCAGTTTTTCGCCATAGACTCGCAGGAGATTTTCGTCGGCGCGCCGACGATCCCGCTTGAGCATCCGCCAGGCGAGTTTCCCGAGCGCGCCGCCGATCGCGATCGACGCTTTTCGCGGCAGAACATTAAACAGCCAGATCAGTGAAATGGTCAGGAGATAGACAGAGCTGTTCTTGATCTTTTTGCCCGGACGGAGCGCCATTGGTCTGCTACCTGATCTCTGTCACGTCGTTACTTCCGATCCGCCAGCGCGAGCCGCGCGCCCAACGCGATGAAGACTGAGCCGGTGAACCACTTCTGGACTCGCCAGAATGTCGGCCTGTTCTCGAGCCATCCCGAAGCATGGCCGACCGCGACCGCTATGACCAGCAGTACCGAAACGCCGGAGATATCAAAAAGTACGCCGAGGGTCGCCAGTTGCAGCGCCACCGAGCCTCGTTCCGGATCGACAAATTGCGGCAAAAACGAAAGGAAAAATAAGGCGACTTTGGGATTGAGAATATTGGTCACCACTCCCTGCCAGAAGATCCGCGACGTGCTGTCCTTGGCGACATTCTTCCCCAGATGAATCTTCGCTTTGGCGCGGAATGTCTTGATCCCGAGGTAGATCAGGTAACCCGCACCGAGATATTTGACCGCCATGAAGGCGAACGCAGAATAGGAGAGGATCGCGGACAGGCCGAATGTCGCGGCAATGATATGCGCGATCGTGCCGGTACCGATGCCGAAAGCCGACGCTATGCCCGCGCGTCTCCCCTGCCCAAGGGATCGGGTCGCCGTATAAAGCATGTCCGGGCCGGGGGTGAGATTAAGCGTGAGAGTGGCCAGCATAAACAGCGCGAGTTGTGATGATTCAAACATTCCATGCTCCGACTGATCTGCACTGGATCCGCAACGCCCGGGCTATCTGGTGCGCTCTTAGACGAGCTTCGATTTCAGAATATCATGCAGATGGATCACGCCAACCAGACGCTTCTGCTCGTCAACCGTGGCCAATTGGGTGATCGAATATGATTCCATCATCGCCAGCGCGGCGTCGAGAATACTTGACTGCGTTATCGACTTGGGATCCGGATGCATCGCCTCGCCGGCGGTCAGGCTGAAGAAGTCCTTGCCGCGTTCAAGCAACCGGCGAAGGTCGCCATCGGTGAATATCCCTACCGGCCGGCCATTGGCGTCCACCATAAAGACACAGCCAAGCCGCTTGGAGGTCATCACCAAAAGCATTTCAGTGATGGGCGCTTGGGCGTCGATGATTGGAAGCTCATCGCCGGTGTGGTGAACCTCGGAGACATGCTTGAGCAGTCGCTTGCCGATAAATCCCGCCGGGTGAAAACTCGCGAGCTCTTCCAGAGAGAAATCGCGCGCCTTGACCAGCGCCAGAGCGAGCGCGTCTCCCATCACCAGCGCGGCCGTCGACGACGAAGTCGGCACCATATTGTTCGGGCAGGCTTCCATGTCCACAGAACAATCCAGGCAGATGTCCGAGCGCTGTTCCAGAGGTGAATGGGGCGTGCCGTTGAGAGTAATGATATTCACGCCGATCCGTTTGGCGGCGGCGATGATATAGGCGAGATCATCGATCTGGCCGGATTTGGAGATCAACAACATGATGTCGTCCGAGCGGACCAGCCCAAGGTCGCCGTGAACAGCTTCGGCGGGATGCAGAAAAAACGACGAGATACCTGTCGAATTAAAGGTCGCGGCGATCTTGCGTCCGATCAGCCCGGATTTCCCCATGCCTGAGACGATCACCCGACCTTTGCACTCAAGGATCGCGGCGACCGCGTCATTAAACGAGCCGTTGAGCCGGTCGGCCATCGCGGAGACCGATGACGCTTCCTGCCGGATAACGGACTTCGCGTATTCAACCAGATCGTCTGATCTCATACTACATACTCGATCGGTTTTTTGCCGATCGCCTCGAAATAGATCTCCAGTATCTCGCGCACCGCGCCGGAGCCGCCGCCATGTTCGGTGACATATTCGACCACGTCGAGATAATCCGTCGCGGAGTCCTTCACGGCAATGGGCAGATCCACCCGCTTCGCCAGACCGATATCCAAGAGTTCGTTCCCGATGAACGCGACCTGCGCGAAGTCGATCTTCAGTTCTTTCAGCAGCGGCTCGAGCAGATCGACCTTGTTTTTTTTCCCCTGGAGGACATGTCTCACGCCGAGATCTTTCATCCGCGTGTCGGTCGCCGGAGAATATCTTCCCGAGACGATGGCGATCTCCAGACCGGCCCGCATCGCGAGCACGATAAAGAAGCCGTCGGAGATATTAAACCGCTTCATCTCGTAACCGTCCGGCCCGAAATAGATCGAATCATCGGTCAGCACGCCATCGACATCGAGCGCGAGCAGTTTGATCCG
>JAMPYH010000269.1 GCA_023700785.1 Candidatus Zixiibacteriota bacterium | reverse complement strand
GGCCTTTCGACTGTCGTCGGCGCGAACGTATCAACTAACAGATGCTCCGGCAGGCCGATAGTCAACGATGACCCTCCATATGCCAAATGAATCTCCATCTCACTTCTCGGTTGACACTATCTGCCGCCCCGCAATTGTTCTCCACCGCTAATGGCGGGAACGTCGCTCCAGTTTATTTCAGATCCGGGAAGAAGAACTTGATCTCTACCGCGGCATTCTCATTCGAGTCCGACGCGTGGACCGAGTTCTTCTCGATATTCAGCCCGATCTCCCAGCGCAAAGTCCCGCACGCCGCCTTCTCGGGGTTGGTCGCGCCGATCAGCGCGCGGGTGTCTTCGACGGCGTTCTCTTTCTCAAGCACCATCGGGACGACCAGACCGGAGGTCATAAAGGCGACCAGGTCATTCAGGAACGGCTTCCCTTCATGCACGGCGTAGAATCGCCGGGCGTCGGCTTCGGCCAAGTGCAGCATTCTGAGCGCCACGATCTTAAAGCGCGCCTTTTCAAGACGGTTAACCACGTGGCCGATCAGGTTACGATCGGTCGCGTCCGGTTTGATCATCAACAGCGTTCTCGTTTTCAATCAGGCCACCTCTATATTTGTTAAACTATTTTTTGAGCTTGAGTCCTTCGCGCCAACCGATCTCGACCGCCTTGCGGTTCTTCTCTTCGGTCCCCCTGGGGGCGCGGGACAGGACTGATTCGGTGAGCGCTTCGCGCGACACCACGCCGGTAATGGCGCCGATCGCCGCGAGCGCGATAACGTTGGCCACCATCACATGCCCCGCTTCCTCACGGGCAAGGCGGGTGAACGGCAGACCATAATAATTCTCGGTAGGAACATGCGTCACCAGCGTGCTGTCGATGATCAGCGTCCCTCCCTCTTTCAGATCTTCGTAATACTTGTCCATCGACTCCTGGGTCATCGCCAGCAGCATGTCCAATTTCATCGCTTTCGGATAATATATCTCATTCGAGGAGATGACGACATCCGACTTCGACGCTCCTCCTCTCGCCTCCGGACCGTACGACTGCGATTGAACGACATTCCGTCCATCGCCGCCGCCGATCGCTTCGCCAAGAATGACCGCCGCCAGGATCATCCCCTGCCCGCCTGAGCCGGAGAGCCGGACTTCATATCGATCCTGCGGGATCTCAATTTTATCGAGTAGTTTTCCCATCGCTATTTCCTCGCCGCCAGCATGTCGACCATCTTCTGGTATTCATCGCAGAACTCGGTCTTGACAGTATTCTCGTACAGGTTTCCCACCACGAATTTGCCGACCAGTTCTTCAGCCGGCATATCCTTGGCCTTGGAGACCGGTACCGCGCGTTCCTTGAAGCTCTTGATCATCGCGACCGCGTCGCCGGACTTGTTTAGCCGGCCGTAATAAGTATGGCAATTCGAGATCGCCTCAACGAGCGAAAAGCCGCGATGTTCTATTGCCTGCATGATGATCTTCTCGAGTTGTGGCGCGTGGTGCACCGTGTGGCGCGCGACAAAGGTCGCGCCGGCCGCCTGTGCCAACGCGCAGGGATCGAACGCCTTTTCCGAATTGCCATACGGGGTCGTGGTCGAGAAAGAGCCTGCCGGTGTCGTTGGCGAACCTTGACCGCCGGTCATACCGTAAATGTGGTTATTGATCAGGATACAGGTGATATCGATATTCCGTCGGCAGGCATGAATGAAGTGATTCCCGCCGATAGCGAGCGAGTCGCCGTCGCCGGTCACCACGATCACTTTCATCTTTGGTTGCGCGAACTTGGCGCCGGTCGCGAACGCGAGCGCGCGGCCGTGCGTCGTATGCAGCGAATTGAAATCAAGGTACACCGGCATACGACTGGTGCAGCCGATACCGGAGACCATGATCACCTCGTTTTTGTCCAGCTTAAGATTGTCGATAGCGCGCACGAGGGCGCTCATGACGATCCCGTTGCCGCACCCCGCGCACCAGACAGAGGGGAACTTCTTGCGCGGGCGCAAATATGTCAGGATCGCGTCTGATCTTTGTTTTTCAGTCGTGGCAGCCATTACATCACCTCTTCCAGTTTTTTGAGCAACTGGAGCGGCGTCAGGATCTCGCCGTCATACCGTTGCACGGTGTGGACCTCGATATCACGAGGGAGTACGCGTTTCACTTCGTGCACGATCTGCCCCATGTTCAGTTCGCCCACGATGACCTTCTTGCAGCGGGCGCACAATTCAAGCAGCTGCTTGTCCGGGAACGGCCAGATCGTATAGAGTTGGATAGATCCGACCTTGACACCCGCTGTGCGGGCGATCGATGCCGCCTGAAGCGATGTCCGGGCGACTGTCCCATACGATATGTACGCGATCTCCGCGTCATCCATCATCTCGACCCGGAGCTTGGCGATCTCGTCGGTATAGTGCTCGATTTTGTTTTTCAGCTTGTCCAATTTCGGCCAGATCTCATCGGCGCGATTGGTCGCGAACCCCATCGTGTCATGGGTCAGGCCGGTCACGTTGTACCGGTATCCCTCACCATACGCCGGCATCGGCGAGACCAAATTTGCGGTCATCGCGAACGGCTCAAACTTATCCGGCGGAACGGTCGGCTTCACCCGGTCAAGGATCGGATATTGCCCTGGCTCGGGCAACGTGACCATTTCTCGCATGTGACCGATCACCTCATCCAGAAGAATGGTCACCGGCGTGCGGAATCGCTCGGCCAGGTTAAAGGCGCGAATGGTCTCGGTGATAGTGTCACCGACCGAAGACGGCGCGACCGCGATAGCGGTGTAGTCGCCATGCGTTCCCCAGCGAGCCTGCATTGTGTCGGACTGGCTGACCTTGGTCGGCAAACCCGTGGATGGTCCGCCTCGCTGAACGTTAACAATCACGCACGGCGTTTCGGTAATATAGGCATACCCGATATTCTCAAGCATGAGCGAAAACCCTGGGCCGGAGGTCGCGGTCATGGATTTCTTACCGGTCACGGATGCCGCGATAACCGCCGCGATCGACGCGATCTCATCCTCCATCTGGATAAAGCGTCCGCCGATCTTGGGGAGCTCACGCGCGCTCCCTTCAGCTACTTCAGTTGACGGGGTGATCGGGTAGCCTGCGAAGAAACGCATTCCGGCGTAGATCGCTCCCTGCACGCAGGCGATATTCCCCTGCATCAGTTTCCGTTTATGTTCTGCCATACTTCACCTCACTTGTAATTTGAAGTTATGGCGAAGTCGGGGCAGTGCTCCCAGCAGATCGCGCATTGGATACAATCGGCCGCGCGGGCTATCACCGGTTTACCGTCGCGGTCGGGTTCAAAGACCTGCGTGGGGCAAAAGGCAATACAGATATTGCAGGCCTTGCACCAGGACAGGTTGATATTGAGCGGAGCCGGTCCGTTGGTATAGTCATACTTGTTTTTGACCGGCTTCCTGCCGGCAGCCTGGGGGGCTCCGGCCTGTTCTTCAGCCATCATCTACTACCTCTAATACCCGCAAAGGGCGTTACACAATTGCGACTTTTCTCTCTACTATTTACGTTTTTTCGGAGAAAGCGCAACCCTTTTTGTCCCTTTTTTCACAATGTTCGGCTTCTTGGCCGCCTTTTTCAGCTTCGAAGTTAACTTAGCTGCCTTTGCCGACTTTTTGCCGCTTTTCATAGTGGGATTCGCCGACTTTTTAGTACGGTTTTTCATCAATTCCGCGAGCAAAGTCGGGATTTCGGTCGGCGAAAACGCCACCGGAATACCTACTTTATTCAGAGCTTCGATCTTCTCTTTAGCCGTACCTGAACCGCCAGAAATGATCGCGCCGGCATGCCCCATCCGCTTTCCGGGCGGAGCGGTCTGTCCGGCAATAAACGAGACCACCGGCTTGGTGACCTTCTTCCTGATAAACTCCGCGGCCATCTCTTCGTCGGAGCCGCCGATCTCGCCGATCATGACGATCGCCTTGGTTTCGGCATCAGCCTG
>JAMPYH010000268.1 GCA_023700785.1 Candidatus Zixiibacteriota bacterium | reverse complement strand
TATCGCGTTTGGACCAACAGATCGTTGGTTGCTCTCCCTGCCGCTGTATCATGTCGGCGGGATCGGGATCCTGGTAAGGGGAATGTTGTCAGGCGGCACCGTGGTTCTTAATGAGATCGGAATGGCTCTCTCAGACATGATTCACACGGATGGCATCACCCATCTTTCGGTTGTCTCGACGCAACTGCGGGAAATTGTGACAACCGCGCGCCAGCGCAAGTTGGCGTTTCCGACGCTCAAAGCGGTGTTACTCGGCGGCGGCCCAACTTCGCCTGCAATCATTTCCGAAGCAATCGACCTCGGACTGCCGCTCCATACCAGCTATGGTCTCTCCGAGGCGGCGAGTCAAGTGACGACCACCGCGCCCGGCGAAAGCGCGTTGGCCCTCCAGACATCGGGAAAGCTGTTGCCGGGGCGCGAGCTGCGCATCAGCGACGATGGTGAGATCCTGATCAAGGGTGAGACGCTGTTTCAAGGGTATCTCGAATCCGACAGCCTCAGGCTTCCGGTTGACTCACTTGGCTGGTTTCATACCGGCGACCTGGGCTATCTTGACGGAAAGGGAGATCTCCATGTCACCGGGCGCAAGGATAACATGTTCATCTCCGGCGGAGAGAATATCTATCCCGAGGAGATCGAAGCGTTGCTCAAAGAGTGTGATGGGGTCATTGACGCGATCGTGGTACCGGTCGACAGCGAAAAGTGGGGTAAACGGCCGGTCGCGTTTGTGAGATTTCAAAACTGCACGGAACATTCACAGAAAGAACTGCGTGACCAGTTCGCCGCAAAAGCGCCGAAGTTCAAGATCCCGGATCATATGTTCCCCTGGCCAGTTGAAGCACCAACGGGATTGAAGATCGGCCGGCCATACTTACGCGATCTGGCGGAGCACATGGTCAAGTCGTTGGAGTGATCATCGCCAATTTCGCGCGAAGGTCAGGCACTAGCGTGATAGCCTGCCCGGTCCGTTTGTCGATCAGTACATGTACGGTCCTGACTGTTCCCACAGACTCAGTGCCATCGCGCAAGAGCGTGTACCCAAGGGTGAACGAGGTATCTCCGATCCGTTCGGCCGAGACGTGGATCGTTATTTTGTCGCCGGTATTCAGCGCCGCGCCAAAGTCAGCTTCGGCATGAACAATGGGCAACAGATAGGTCGAGTTCCGCAGGAGCGGCGCGAACGCGTAGCCGATTGACTCCATAAAGCTCTCATACGCGTCGTGCGCCAATGTGAACTGCTCGGCGAAAAAGAGCAGCCCGGCGGCATCGGTATGGTGAAGGCGGATCGTGGTTTGGTGAATGAACATAACTTCTCCGGCGATTTCTGTTCCACAAAAGGTACACATTTTCGTATATTAGCCAACTGAAAAAACGGCCCTCTATCGATACGCCTACATAAAGGAGAACCGCATCATGCAGATGCAACCTCGTTCGCTCGTCCGTATGTTGTTCGCGCTGGTCGCGTCGATCCTGGCGCTCTCCCTGCTCGCGCAAGCGCAAACAGGCCAACTCAAACAGCGCGCCGATATTGACCCGCAGTACAAGTGGGATCTTACCGACCTTTACGCCAACGACGCCGCCTGGGAAGCAGACTTTACCTTCCTGAAGGAGAACTTCTCCCGGTTGGGCCAATTCAAGGGGCAGTTGGGCAGTTCGCCTGAACTGCTTCGCTCGGCGTTCCGCCTGCGCGATAGTCTTGGACTGATCTCCGACAACCTGTATGTGTACGCCAATCTCAAACTGGACGAGGACAACCGCGTCTCCGCATACCAGGAGATGGCGGATCGGATCTCCGGACTGAACGCGCAGTTAAACGAAGCATCATCGTACTTCGATCCCGAGATCCTGGCCATGGATGATGCGGCGCTGCAGGCCTATGTCTCATCACCGGCCCTTGCCGACTACCTGTTCTATCTGCAGTCACTGATCCGCAGCAAGGCGCACGTCCTGTCCGACAAAGAGGAAGCGCTGCTCGCCGCCGCGTCACCGGTGACCGGCTCATTCTCGCGCATCTTCAGCATGATCAACGACGCTGATATTTCGTACGGCACGATAGTCGATGCGAACGGCGACACGGTCGAGCTTTCCAAAGGGCGCTACTCGTCGATGCTCGAATCGCCCGATCGCAGGGTCCGTCGCGACGCCAATCGCGCGTACAACAACGCCTATCTCAAGTATATCAATTCACTCAGCGCGACTCTGGCGTCATCGGTCAAGAAGGACTGGTTTATGGCGCAGGCGCGCAAATATCCGACCTGCCTCGACCTCTCGCTCGATCCCAACGCGATCCCGACCTCCGTCTTTCACAAACTTATCGAGGCTGTGAACAACAATCTCGCGCCGCTCCACAAGTGGGCGTCGCTGCGCAAGCGGATGATGGGTGTGGACACGCTCTATCCGTACGATCTCTGGGTGCCGTTGGTGAAGGAGGGACAGAAGAAATATGAATACGCGCAGGCGATGGAAATCGTCACCAAAGGTCTCGCGCCGATGGGGAAAACCTATCTCGCCGATTTCAAGACCGGCCTGACCTCCGGTTGGATCGACGTTTATGAAACAGAAGGGAAAGGCTCCGGTGCCTACCAGTGGGGTACCTATGCCTCGCATCCGTATCTCCTGCTGAACTACACCGGCTCGCTGGAGGATGTTTTCACGCTGGCCCACGAGATGGGGCACGCGATGCACTCGTTTTATACCAACAAGCATGAGCCGTATCATTACAGCAACCACTACCTGTTCACCGCGGAGGTAGCCTCGACCTGCAACGAAGCGGTACTGATCAAATATCTGCTGGAGACGACGAAGGACAAGCAGGAGAAGATCAACCTGCTGAATTACTATATCGAACAGATCATCGGGACATTCTACACGCAGGTCTGGTTCTCCGAATTTGAATTGGCGATCCATAAGCGGGTCGAGGAAGGGGGCGCGCTGTCGGCGGACAACCTGCGCAAGACCTACCGCGACATTTATCAGAAATACTGGGGACCGGAACTGGTGATCGATTCTATCAACGATGTTGGGGGCCTTCGTATCGGCCATTTCTATCGGCAGTACTATGTCTATCAATACGCGACCTGCTACGCCGCGGCACAGATGATCTCGCAGCGAATTCTGGAAAAGCAGAAAGGGGCGCTGGAGCAGTACCAGAACTTCCTCAGTACGGGGAGTTCCAAATATCCGGTTGATATCCTGAAGGACGCGGGCGTGGACATGACCACGACCGAGCCGGTTGACCGGACGATCAAGCTGTTTGGCAGCCTGGTCGATCAGCTCGAGAAGCTCCTGGATGAACCGGGGAAGAAGTAACCGTCCGCTGAACTGTTTGCCTCTTTATAAGTTAGACACAGAAGGGCCGGTTCGGCCGGCCCTTTTCATTGGTTGGGAGCCGCTAGTCCCCACCCTGCTTTCTACTTGACAACATTGACCTATTAAGTATATATTTAGGTTGTCATGTAGCCACGGCCTCACCCGCGGCCGCCGGTCTCCGGCGCGCAATTGTCATACGTAAACAACATACTTATCCCTAGCCACCGTCCTTTGGACCGGGAGGTTTTATGTTTCGCAGCATTATCGCATTCCTGCTGGTGGTCGTGCTCTACACGATCATGGCGCCCTTTACCGCCCAAGCAACCATTCACCATGTCTCGATGAGCGGTTTCTCCTTTACCCCTTCATCGGTTGCGGTGAATTACGGAGATACGGTCCGGTGGACCCTGGTTGACGGCATTCACAACACGATCTCGTACCCAGCTTCCGCCAAATCGTGGAACTCCGGGACAATGTCAACTTCCGGCCAAACTTTCCAGATCATCATCGTCTTAGGCGACGGCCCCGGCCCGTTTCCCTATCGCTGTACGTTTCACGAAGGCTTTGGCATGACCGGAACGATCACGGTCACCCCGCCGGACACCGATGGTGATGGCGTAACCGATGCCAACGACAACTGCCCCACG
>JAMPYH010000008.1 GCA_023700785.1 Candidatus Zixiibacteriota bacterium | reverse complement strand
TGATTTGCACGATTTTGTGGAGTCATTCGTATCAAGATAAAGAGACCATTTCGCTTCATTTTTGTCTCTAACGAAACAAAGCCGCTGGAAGCCAACACCAGCGGCTTTGCTGCGTATAAAACGGAACTCCCTACTCCAGCTCACTTATACCGCAATGTTCAACTTCCCCGGTTGGACTGATCACTTCCCATGTGCTGATAAAGGTATCCTTGGACCAATAGAGCCCGGTCATCCAGGCATCTTCCCCCATTGGCGGCTCCATCGCGTAGAGTCTTCCCTCGCGCACGACCAGCATCAGCACATCGTCCGACATCGCCGCAATCGTGGTGTCAGGCTGATAACCTATGACCTCTATCGGCGTCCAGCCCTGGCGTCGCATATACTGCCGGGCGGATTCATTGAGGAATGAGAATTCCCTGCGCGTGCCGAGCAAGGTGACGAAGTTGGTCAGTTCTTCGTCGTCCAGCTTATCGATGCCGCAATTTGTGGAGCGGTGGTTTTGGAGCAGAGAACGAAGCGCGGAAGCGCCGGGCGTCTGAGTTTCAGATGATACTGAAAAACCGGCGAGGAGCACGAGGGCTGTCAGCAACAGCAACATGGCTTTCATAGCGTACCTCCCGAGCTTGGGACTTGAGTTTTCTATTCTACATTTGTGCTTCGATAATCGTCGCATTCTGTTGTTTGAAACTCAAAAAAAGAACCCCGGCGAGTGGTCGCCGGGGCAGTATTCACCAAATCGGTTGGGGATCTACAGGCTGGTGACTTGGCCGATGCCAAGTTCTTTGATGCCCGCCTCGATCTTGGCCTTGTCTCCCACAATGACGATCACCAGATCGTTCGGCCGAACCCCTTTGGCCGCGACCTCCTTGATCTTGGCCTGATCGATCCCGCTGATCCGCTGGGCTCGAGTCTGCCAGTAGTCCAACGGACGATCAAACATCGCGATACCGGTCAATTGGCGCGTAATACCGGAGATATTCTGGAATCCTTGCGGGAAGGCTTTCAGCATCGAGACCTTGGCATCAGCCAACTCTTCATCGGTCAGCGGCCGAGTGGTGACCACTTCGCGAAGTTCTTTGAGGATCTCAACCAGCGCCTCTTTGGTGCTCTGGGCCTGAACCGGAGCGACCACCGCAAACGGTGAGCTTACTTTATCGCCGCCGATATAGGAATACGTCCCGTAGGTGAAGCCCTTGTCTTCCCTCAGGTTCATATTAATGCGGCTCGTAAAGTCACCGCCGAGACGGCTGTTGAAGACCTGGAACGGCAGGTAATCCGGATCCGATGGGGACATCGACGCATACCCCGCCATGATCATCGATTGTTGGGCTCCCGGTTTATCGACGATAAAAACGGTGGGAGCGGTGTAAGCGACCGGAGTCGGCTCTGGAAGTTCCGTGGGAGTACCGGATTTCCAGCTGCCGAACGACTTCTCGATCATGGCTTTAGCTTCGGCCAACGTAATGTCGCCGGTGATCGCGATGGTAGTCAGATTGGGCATGTAATTTCCGGAGTAGAATGCGACCAGATCGTCGCGTGTGATCGCCGCGAGAGAAGCGTCGGTTCCCACGCCATTGGTCGGCTGGCCATAGGGACTATCCGCGCCGTAGATCTTGGCTCGGAAGGTCGCGCTGGCAAGCTGGCGCGGCTCCGCTTTCATCGACTCTATCGTCGCGAGCCGTTCGTTTTTCAGGCGATCAAGCTCCGCCTGCGGAAACGCCGGCGCGAGGATCATTTCAGCGACCAGACCGAGAGCCGGGGCGAAATTGCGCTTGAGCACATTGAGCGAAACGTGCGACTCGTCATATCCTGATCCGGCGTACAGGTTTGCGCCGAGCAGGCGAACCGTGTCAGCGATCTGGAGCGCGTTCAGTTTTTTGAGCCCTTCATCCAGCATGTCGGCCGTCAGCGAGGACAGTCCGAATTTACCGGCAGGATCGGCGACCCAGCCGCGCTCAACCATCACCTGCATATCGATCAGCGGCAAGCGATGATCTTCGACCAGGAGGATCTGCAGGCCGTTGGCAAGGGTGGCACTCTGAATGGTTGGCGCGACGAACGATCTTTCGGCCCCGACGACCGGCGCGATGGAACGGTCCGGTTCAGTTGACGCGGTCAATTTTCCTTGCGGCACGATATGGAGAATGCCGCGATTGTTCAAGTTGAGGTAGGTTCGGGCGAATTCGTTGACAGATTGAACCGTGGCGCCGCGGTAACGATTCATATCCCATTCAAGTTTATCGGGTGAGCCCAGCATGACATTGTACTGGTTCAGGATGTCCGCTTTGCCGCCGAAGCCGCCGATATTTTGCAGTCGGCGAACGAAAGAGACCTCCCAATTGGTCTTGGCTCGGCCAAGTTCTTTGGCGGTGATACCATCACGGAGAAGCCTGGTCAACTCGACATCAATGGCGGCTTCAATCTCCTCGGCCGTGTGGCCGGGCTTGGCGGTCGCCTGAATGGTGAACTGGCTGCCCAGTTCGCGCGACGCCTGGTAAACATACAGTTGGTCCGCGATCTGCAGCCGGTAAACCAGCGCCTCATTCAGGCGTGAATTCATACCAGTTCCGAGCACGTCGGCCAGGAGATCAGCCTCAGCGTCGCCGGGAGCGTAGTAGGCTGGAGTATGCCACGCCATGATTACCATTGGGAGTTCTACTTCATCTTCGGCGACGGCCCGACGGACACTATTAATGCTGGGTATGTAGTTTTTGACCCGTTCGACCGGCGGACCGGCCGGGATAGACGCGAAGTATTTTTCGATCAACGGCTTTATTGCCGCGGTCTCGAAGTCGCCGGTCACGCACAGCGACGCGTTACTCGGCGAATAGTACTTTCTGAAGAACTCCTTGACATCGTCAACCGAGGCAGCGCTCAGATCAGCCATGCTTCCGATCACCGACCAGGAATACGGGTGCCCCATCGGGTAGAGCAATTCTGGAAGAACATCTTCCTGGACACCATACGGTGCGTTTTCGACCCCCTGGCGCCGCTCGTTCTTGACCACATCGCGCTGGTTGTCCAGCCGCTCCTGGGTCAGAACTTCAAGGAGATGTCCCATCCGATCCGATTCCATGGCAAGCGCCATATCGAGATATTCGGAAGGAACATTCTCCCAATAGTTCGTGCGATCTTCCGAGGTCGAGCCGTTGGCGTCGCCGCCGACTTTTTCGATCGGCATGAAAAAATCGTCATTGAAGTGTTTCGACCCCTGGAACATCATATGCTCGAACAGGTGAGCAAAACCGGTGCGTCCCGGTTTCTCGTTCTTTGAGCCGACATGATACCAGACATTGACCGATACCATCGGTATGGAGTGATCCTCGTGCAGGACTACTTCGAGTCCGTTGGGGAGAACATACTTCTCAGACTTAAGCTGAGGAGTTTCCTGCGCCATGACCGACGCCGCTGCCAGCAGCAATCCGATCCCGGCAAGTAGTAGAATCCTTTTCACTGCATGACTCCTTTGCGTGAGCAGTTGCTTATTTTAAATCGCATGTTTGACAATTCTGGTCAGTCGAGGTGAACGCACGTTTTGAGGTCGGAAAGCGTGGAGTGTTCGCAAGCGAGAAGACCGGCAAACACAACACAATTGGTCGTGATTGACCGCGGACAACAGAGACAACCAAACCTTCCATTCTGTACAAGATACGCAATTTCTCCGTCCGATGTTGCCCGCGGTAGTGAATTTCTTCACCTGCTGCTTTGCCAAATTATCAGTTTTTCATTACCTATTGCGTGAGTCTTGCGTACCATAAATCGATGACCAACATCGCTTCCCCGATCATACGTACCCATTCGTTGAGCCGGATCTACCGTCGCGGACCGCAGGAGATCCGAGCGGTGGATAATGTCTCTATCGATGTGTATCCCAACGAGTTTCTGGCGCTGGTGGGGTCTTCAGGCTCGGGTAAATCGACACTGCTGAATCTGGTCGCCGGTCTGGACAGTCCCACTTCCGGGAGGATCGAGTTCGAAGGGGTTAACCTGGATGCCTATTCCCGCCGTGAACTGGCAGTTTACCGCGCTCACAAAGTTGGGATGGTCTTTCAGTCGTTTAACCTGGTCCACCATCGCACGGCGTTGGAGAATGTCGAATTGGCGATGTACTTCAACGGGGTCCCGCGGAATGAACGCAAGGATCGTGCGGCCGCGATGCTTGAGACGCTGGGCCTCAAAGAGCGCATGAGCCATCGTCCCAGCGATCTTTCCGGCGGCGAACAGCAGCGTGTCGCTATCGCCCGCGCCCTGGTAAAGCGCCCGGTGGTTCTATTTGCCGATGAACCGACGGGAAATCTCGATCAGGATAACTCCCGTCAGATAGTCGCCCTGCTCCGGCAGTTGAGCCTCGAAGGGTTGACCGTGGTTGTCGTGACACATGATGTTGAACTGGCGAAACAGCATGCCGGACGGATCATCAAGATGCACTACGGCAAGATCGTCGATGCGGATAGTATCGCGGGAGTCCAATAGTGAAACTGTACGACTCGCTCTCCATCTCCGGCGGCAACCTGACCCGGCTGAAGCTCCGCACCTCGCTGACCATTGCCGGGGTAGTGATCGCGATCGCGACATTTGTCGCGATGCTGTCGTTTGGCGCCGGCAACGAAGAGTATATCGAAGAACAGTTTGAGAAACTTGGGCTGTTCTACACCGTTCAGGTTTATCCGATAGCCCCTGACCCCGAGAAAGACACCATCCCGCCGCGCTTGCTGGATAAAGCCGTATTGGAGGAACTCTCGAAACTGCCCGGCGTACGACTGGCTTATCCGTATGAATCATTCACCGCGACCGCGACATTTGGCGACTCGATCTTTGAATCCCGAGCCCAGGCGCTCTCCCAGCAGGCGCTCAGAACAAAAATGTTCTCGGAGATCAGGGCAGGCAGGCTGCTTTCTTCCGACTCGTGCCATGAAGCGATCGTCTCGAGCCGTTTCCTCACAACAGTGGGGATGCTCGAGCCGGATTCTGTTCTGAACGATACCTTGATCCTCAAAGTGCGAATATCGAGCGTCGACAGCGGACTCGCCCGAATCCTTCCACCCGATCGCGAGTATGTTCGCAAGCGTCTGCGCGAGATAGCGTTTGATTCGTTGCTTCACCGCCCCTACACCGAACGCCTTCTTCGCTCGGAGCTTAACAACGCGATGTCGCAGTTCCTCAAAGGATATATGCAGGCTCCCGATATCGTGTTGGAGACTCTCATGGTTGTCGGTGTTCTAAACTCCTCGGGTCCGCAGGAACGGAATATCGCGTCGGTGATCGTCTCGGATGCGGTCGGCCGCAGACTCTCGGCCGGAGTTTTCAGCGGCGATCCGACCGAAATGATGGCCGCGCTGGCGTCAGGACAGATGTTTCTTTCGTCAGACCAGGGAGATGCCCGCACATTTGGTCATGTCACGCTCGATATCGACCCCAAAGTGCTCATCACGCCGATCATGGATTCAGTTAAGGCAAAGGGGTTCCGTCCGTTCAGTTTCGCGGAGCAGTTCGAGGAGATGAAGAAGTTCTTCCTCTATTTCGACCTGGCGCTGGCGGTGGTTGGGATCATCGCGCTGGTGACCGCCTCGCTGGGGATCATCAATACCATGGTCATGTCGGTGCTGGAGCGGCGGCGTGAGATCGGCGTACTCAAGTCCCTTGGCGCTGACGAACGGGATATCAAGTTCCTGTTTTTGACCGAATCGGCAGTGATCGGTTTGGCCGGGTCGATCCTCGGGATACTTGTGGGATGGATCATCACACGAGTAGCATCGGAAGTCGCGCAGATGTTTATGGCCAAAGAGGGGATCCATGGGTTCGACCCGTTCGCCCTGCCGATATGGCTGATCGTCGCGGCCCTGGCTCTGGGCTTGTCCGTTAGTTTGATCGCCGGTCACTATCCAGCGTCTCGGGCCGCCCGTGTGGACCCGGTCGAGGCATTGCGTAACGAATAGCCTCATCTCAAACAGCCGGCCTCTTCGTCATTGCTCGATCTTTACGAGCGTAGTATCTTGCGACGGTTCGACCATCCCGGGCATAACACACAACTCTGTTTTCAGGAAGCCGGAGTGAAACGGTTTTTCACCGCGATCATTCTATTGGTTACTGTCTCCGGCAGTACTGCCGCAGTACGGTTTGCCGTCATCGGCGATTACGGCGCTGACACGGCGGCCGAAGGTCAGGTGGCAACACTTGTCCACTCTTGGAACCCGGACTTTGTGATCACCACCGGCGATAACAGCTATGGCTCAAATGACATCGACTTGAATATCGGGCAGTTTTATTCGCGGTATATTGGCGCCTACACCGGCTGGTTTTTCCCCGGCTCAGCATGGAATCGATTTTTCCCTTCGTTGGGGAATCATGATTATTCTGACGGTGGCGGGATCACGGCGTATCTCTCCTATTTTACTTTGCCGGGGAATGGTGTACTGTCAACCGGGACCTCCGGCAACCCGCGATACTACGACTTTGTGATCGGCCCTGTTCACTTTTTCGCGATCAACAGCAATTCCCAGGAGCCCGACGGCATCGCTTTCACTTCCACACAGGCGCTCTGGCTTCGCGATCAGTTGGCCCTATCCGAAGCACCGTGGAAGGTTGTCTATTTCCATCACCCGCCTTTCTCGTCGGCCAGTCACGGTTCCAATCCGGTAATGCAATGGCCATTCGAGGACTGGGGGGCGTCGATCGTACTGGGGGGCCACGATCACACGTATGAACGGCTGATGCGGGATGACAACGCCGACGGCGATTCGAGCACATACATCGTGAATGGTCTGGGCGGCCGAAGTATTTATCTCTTCCCCGCGCTCAATTTAGTTCCCGGGAGCAAAGTTCGATATAATGGAGCGTACGGCGCCAACTACGGCGAAGCGACTGACAGCACATTGATGCTGACGTTTGTCAACACCGCCGGAACCATGATAGACAGCATCTTGCTCTATCGGTCCACGCCCTGCTGCGCCGGCTCTACGGGAAATGTGAACGGCATCGGCGGAGTCGATCTGCTGGATCTCTCTGCCCTAGTCGGCAGCCTGACAAGCAGATCTTACCATCTGTCATGCGTCGCTGAAGCTGACGTTGTAGCATCCGGCAGAGTGGACCTCAGCGACCTGAGCGTGATGATCGCGTTCTTCGACGGTTCGTTGCCGGCTCTCCCGGATTGTTCAGGTCAAAGTAAACGGGCAACCTTGATGAGGAGTGAACCATGAATCGCGTCGTCCATTTTGAGATCCACGCCGAAAATCCTGAACGTGCGATCGCGTTTTACTCAAAATGCTTTGGGTGGAAGTTCACGAAGTGGGAAGGCCCAATGGAGTATTGGATCATCTCGACCGGCGACCCTAAAGAGCCGGGTATCGACGGCGGCCTGTTGCGGCGCCATGGAGTGATCGATGGCCAGGCGGTCATCGCCTACCCGTGCACGATCCAGGTCGCCAACATCGACGAGATGTTGAAGAAAGTAGAGTCCGCGGGAGGTCAGATCGTGCTCCCAAAAATGCCGATCCCAGGTGTCGGCTGGCTGTTGTATTCCAAGGACACCGAAGGAAACATCTTTGGTGTCATGCAGCCTGACGCAAGCGCGATGTAGCGGACAAAGAAAAGGGCGGAACGATGTTCCGCCCTGAAAATCGTATGCTGAAAACAGCTACTCTCCCTGCTCATCCTCTTTCCCCAGGATCTCTTCCGCCAGCGACAGCGCGACTCCGGAGAGCATCACTTCCACGCCTAACTGCGTAAAGTCAGAAGATATTAGTTCGCGGTCGATCGACGCGTAGAGCGAGCAGGATGCTCCCTTTTCTACCACCAAACCCGACAAAGAGCCGGCTCTTTCCGCGACAAAGGTGATCTCGCCAAGTTCTTCAGAAAGTACATAACCATTGCAGTTGTGCAGTTGCAGATGCGACGTTCCGGTATAGACCACCACCAACATGCCGCGGCGTTTGCCGAGACTGGTCTCGGGATAAACTTCAAGCACCAGTATCCGCCGTTCCTCCTGGTTGGATACTTTTATCCGGTAATGGTCCTTCTCGAACGATACCTTTTCGGCCTCGAGTAGCGCGCCGACAGATTCCGCGTCGGCCTGGGTGAATCCACTTTGCATGGCTGGTTATATCCCGAATAGCTGGCGGTTGTTCTGGGCTATGACGGATGATTATCCTGGCGAGGCGGGTCGATCCGGTTTGGATCCTGCGGCTTTACATCTACGGAACCCTTCACCTCGTCGGTGGTATCTTTCATCGCGCGCTTGAATTCGCGGATCCCTTTGCCCAGCCCCTGCGCGATGTCCGGGAGCCGTTTGGCGCCAAACAACAACAGGACGACCAGAAAGATCAAAACCATTTCCCATGGACCAATGCCGAACATAAAGACCTCCTGAGGGCGAACCCTTACATATACCACCAGCGGAAGTAGATGATCACGAGCATCACGAACAAGACCGAGACAAAGTTGATCTTGAACATCAATCCGATGGTAAACGAAATCGCGTACAGATCGACGCTGACCGGCTGGAAGCCGATCAACACAGCCCGCTCAAAAAGCGTCTTGGCGCCGCCGGGCGGAAGATACGCGCCAATTAATTCTCCGACCAAACCGCCCAGGACCGCGCCAAGCACCAGGGCGACAATGATAAACGTCAGTTCTCGTTTTTTCAAACTTTCCCCACCGGGCGAAGCGACTCGCACCAGATCCGTACTGATTCAAACACGCGAAGGCCATCCTCTGAACCAAGGATCGGCTCACACGCGCGCTCCGGATGCGGCATCATGCCAAGCACATTTCCTTCGGCATTGACGATCCCGGCGATATTGTGCAAAGAGCCGTTCGGATTCGCTTCCGACGTGACCTGTCCGGACTGATCGCAGTAGCGGAACAGTATTTGGTCATTTTCTTCGAGCTTCCGGATATCGCCTTCAAAGTGATAGTAGTTACCGTCACCGTGGGCGATCGGAACTTTAAGAATGGTCCCTTTGCTGATAGACGACGTAAAAACTGTTCCGGTTCGCTCCGCGCGAAGATACACGAACTTGCAGCTGAAGCGTAGATGGCTGTTCCGCATCAGCGCGCCGGGGAGCAAGCCCGCTTCGGTCAACACCTGAAAGCCGTTGCAGATCCCCATGACGATCCCTCCGGACTCGGCAAACTTGATCACCTGCTTCATGATCGGCGAGAATCGCGCGATCGCTCCGGAGCGGAGATAATCCCCGTAGGAGAATCCACCTGGAAGAATGATGACGTCGGAGCCGGCCAGATCCTCGGACTTGTGCCAGAGGAACTCAACATCGCCGTGCATCACATGCTTCACGGCGGCATAGGCGTCGTAGTCGCAGTTTGAGCCGGGGAATGTCACCACGCCAAATTTCATCAGGCTTTCTCCACCGTGAACTTCTCGACTATCGGATTGGCCAATAGTTTAGAGGATACGTCGTTGATCTTGCGGTCAATATCCGACGCGTTGCCGTCAATCTCCAATTCAAAAAACTTGCCGGAGCGGACTGACAGAAAATCCGGATACCCCATTTGGGCCAACGCCTTTTGAATGGTGACGCCTTGCGGGTCCAATACACCGTCTTTCAAACGGACAAAAACGGTCGCCTTCTTAGTGATGCTCATGATCTCCCAATCTTTTCTCCGGGCGGTGCTTGCGCCTAACTAATTGTCGGCCAGTGACTTTTTCGTATCCGCCGGTAAAGAGCCGATACAGTTCTCGACTCATGCCGTACAATATATAGAGTGCCAGAAGCGGAAACAACATCAGTCTTGGACTTATCAAAAGCGCCACCGCGGCCGTCAGAATAATACCCAACTTAATGCGGGCATTGCGATTATCGAACCGCTCCGGAACCGAATCGTACTGCACCTGCGATACCATCAAGAACGCGCAAACGACGATCATGGTTACCAGATATTCGCTGTATTCCAAGCCGCCCCAGATCTTGTAAGCAAAGATGATAGCCGAAACCAGCAGACCAGCGGCCATCGGAACCGGCAGGCCGACAAAATCCCGCTTCTCCTCGGTATCAGCCATCACGTTGTAACGCGCGAGGCGATAGGCGGCCGCCATGATATAGACAATTGAGATGATCGCTCCCCATTTGCCGAATTGGCTCAACTTGAGCGAGTGGACAATAACCGCCGGAGCGCACCCGAAAGAGAGAAAGTCCGCGAGCGAATCCAACTCCACACCGAATTGAGACGTCCCGCCGCTCAGCCGTGCGACCTTGCCGTCCAGCGCGTCGAGGAATCCCGCGAATATCACCAGCCAGCAGGCATCCACGATCTGGCCGTCGAACACAGAAAGGATCGCCAGGAATCCGCAGACCGCGTTCCCCATAGTGAAGACACCGGGGAATATCCCTCTATAACCGTTCACGGCTTTGCTCCATAGACGCGGTTGGCCGAGCAGGCGAATGTTCGGGAAGTTTGCCTATAATGGACTGACTTCCCACTACCCGGTCCCCCACTTTGATCCGTAGCTCCGTGTTTGAAGGCAGAAACAGTTCGGTCCGCGAGCCGAAGCGGATCAATCCAAATCTCTCGCCGGCGGTAACGCTGTCGCCTTCTTTGAGTTTACAGACTATCCGTCGCGCGATCAGACCCGCGATCTGCTTGAAGACAATACGCTGCCCATGTGTGGCGGTCATACCGATCTCGGTCTGTTCATTCAGCTCCGAAGCTTTCTCCTCGAAAGCGGCGAAAAACTTGCCAGGATTGTACTTTACGTAATCGATCTTCCCTGTCGCCGGAACTCGGTTGACATGCACGTCGAAGACGTTCAGGAAGATCGATACCTTGACGCCATCCCCCTGCAAGAACGGATGACTCTTCGCGGTCTCTATGCCGATCACTTTTCCGTCGGCGGGCGAAATAATGATATTTTCCGACATCTCAAACTGCCTTTCGGGATCGCGGAAAAAGAAGGCGGTAAAGCAGGTGAGCAAAGCAAACAAAGAACCAAAGATCAGCAGCGACTTGCTGTCAAATCGGGTCGCCATCCAGACAGCCAGAATAGTCAGCGCGAGGCCGATCAGAATAAAGGGGAGTCCCTCTCGCGCGATCATCAGCGGAACACCCGCGCGAAGATCGCGTCAACATGTTTAGTGTAATAGGTCAGATCAAAGCACTCATCGATCTCGGCCGCCGAAAGATGTTTGCTGATATCGGCGTCTTGTTTGGCGAGATCACGGAACGAGCCATTGGACTCCCAGGCAGCCATGGCGTTGCGCTGAACCATTCGGTAGGCCTCCTCGCGCGAGCCAACCGGTCCCGCCAGCTTGAGCAGGAGCCGCTGCGAGAAGACGATCCCGCCGCCGTAAAAGATGTTTTCATGCATCCGCTTCTCGTTGACCACCAGCCCGGCGAGCAGATCGATAAATTTCTGGAGGCCGTAATCGACGATGATGCAGGTATCCGGGATGATCACTCGTTCCACCGACGAATGCGCGATGTCGCGTTCATGCCAAAGGGGGATGTTCTCCATTGCCGAGATGGCGTAGCCGCGAACCATCCGCGCGATCCCGGTGATACGTTCGGCGGTTATCGGATTCCGCTTGTGCGGCATAGCGGACGATCCCTTTTGTCCCTTGGAGAATCCTTCCATCATTTCGGAAACTTCGGTTCGCTGAAGATGTCGGATCTCGGTGGCGAACTTCTCGAGGGAGGAAGCGAGGATAGCCAGCGCGGTAATGAATTCGGCATGGCGATCGCGCTGGATCACTTGGGTGGACACCTCCGCCGCGCGTAATCCCAGCCGCGCGCAGACCATTTCCTCGATCTTTGGATCCAGATTCGCGAAATTGCCGACCGCGCCGCTGATCTTGCCGACTGATATACGCTCGGTCGCCGCGGCGAACCGCGCTTTTCCCCGACTCAACTCAGTGTACCAGATGGCGAACTTCAGGCCGACCGTGGTCGGCTCGGCGAAGACTCCGTGGGTGCGTCCGATGGTCGGTGTGGACTTGTACTTTAGGGCCAGATCCTTGATCCGGGCCAATGCCGACTCGATCTTTTTATCGATAATGGCCGCCGCTCGCTTCATCAGGAGCGAAAGCGACGTATCCAGCACGTCCGATGACGTCATCCCAAAATGCAGGTACTTCGCTTCCGGCCCGATCTTTTCGGCGACCGATGTCAGGAACGCGATGACGTCATGGTTAACCTCGCGCTCGATCTCGTTGATCCGGTTGACATCGAAGCCGGCCTTGGATTCAATGGCGGGAATTGCTTCCTTCGGGATGATCCCCATCGACGCCATCGCGCGAGCGGCCTCTACTTCTACCTCGAGCCAGGCGGCATACTTCGCCTCGTCCGTCCAGAGTTTTCCCATTTCGGGAAGGGTATATCGACTGATCACTGTTTGTTGGCTTTCTTGTAATCCGAGATGAACTTTTCCAGACCAATATCGGTCAGCGGATGTTTGATCAACTGTTCGATCACCTTTAATGGCATAGTGACAACATCGGCGCCGATCTTGGCGGCCTCAACTACATGAATCGGGTGCCGCACCGACGCCACCAATACCTCGGTTGAAAAACCATAGTTTTCGTAGATGAGGACAACATCCGCGATCAACTGCATGCCGTCCTGGGAAATGTCGTCAAGTCGGCCGATAAACGGAGAGACATACGTGGCGCCGGCTTTGGCGACCAACAGCGCCTGCGTAGGCGAAAAAACCAGCGTCGCGTTGGTTTTGATGCCACGGTCAGTGAGTGACTTGATCGCCCGAAGGCCCGCAAGGGTTGTCGGGATCTTGACCACAATATTGTCAGCTATCTTCACCAGATCGTCAGCTTCTCGGAGCATCGCATCAGTGTCTGTGCTGATGACTTCCGCCGAAACCGGACCGGGGACAATTCGGCAGATCTCTTTAAGGATATCTTTGTAGGGGGCTGTTTCTTTGGCGGCCAACGATGGATTGGTGGTGACACCATCCAGCACCCCCATCGCCGCGGCTTCCTTGATCTCCGCTACTGAGGCCGTATCAATAAAGAACTTCATTCCTGATTCCCTTCCGTTGGATAGCCGACCGCGACCAGATATAGCCCATGTGCCGGGGCGGTAAACGCGATCCGATCAGTCCGACTGCCCTCCAAAGTATTCCGGAAGTCCTCTAATGTCAAGTTCAGCATATTGTTATCTTGTTGCTCCGCCGCAGCGTTGACCATCGCTCCTACCAGCGAACGAACCATGCCGTGTAGGAATCGATCCCCCCGGATATCATATATCAGCAGCGGCCCCGCCTCGGACCAGGCGGAATGGGTGATCGTACACCGGTTATTTTCCTTCAATGATGACGACACGCAGAATGGACTGAAATCATGCTCCCCCCGTATCATAGCAGCCGCTTTACTCAAATCGGATCGACGGAGGAGTCCCGCGGTTTCCCACCGAAGTTCCCGGTAGATGGCTGACCGCTCCGCTCCGATAATGTAGCGATAGTGACGCCAGGTTGCGTCGAACCGGGCATGAAAGGCAGACGGTGCCTCGACAGCCCCCGTTACATGAATGTCTCGCGGCAAATAGTAATTCAGCGCGTCGCGGTAACGTGACGCTTCGAGGGGGTGGTCGATCTTGAAGTTCGCGACCTGCGCCAACGCGTGCACGCCGGCATCGGTTCTGCCCGCGCCGATCAAGGTCACCCTGTGACCGGTTGTTTTCTGGATAGCTTCCTCGATCTCTCCTTGAACGGTGGCTTGTTCAGGCTGGAACTGCCATCCCGCGAACGAGGTCCCTTTGTATTCGATGGTCAGGCGGATGTTTTTGGCCATGTTAACTGGTCACTAAATAGAGAGCTATAATCCCGATGGTCGATAGCAGCATGAAGTTGATCTCGGCCATCCCCAGTCGCGCCCGGGAGTAGAATGTCCGCTCCTTTTTGTTGTCGTAGCCGCGGGCCTGCAAAGCCAACGCAAGTTCATCGGCGCGATTGACTGCCGCCACCAGCACCGGTATCAGGAGGTAGAGCGAGCGACGGGCCCGTGCGGCGAGGGAGCCATGGAAGTCCACTCCGCGCGTCATCTGCGCGTTTTTGATCAGCACGAACTCCTCATGGAGGATCGGGACAAAGCGCATCGAGATAAACAGGATCATCGCGATATCGTTGACCGGCACTCGCCAGCGCTTCAGCGGCCCAAGCAGTTTCGCCGCTGCTTCGGCGAGATCCGACGGAGAACTGGTCAGCGTAACCAAAAATGCCATCGAGACAAATAGAATCAACCGGAGCGAGAAAAACGCTCCGGCTCGAATGGCTTCAACGTGTATATCCCAGCCAAAGAGTGACGTCACCACCGGGCTTGTGTGTCCGGTGAAAATGAGATGGTACAAAAACGTAATGGCGACCAACCAGAGCATCGGCTGAAAACTGCGCGCCAACTGTTCGACGGTGATCCCCGAAAGCAAAAGGGATACGATAAGCACCGCCAGCGCGGACATATAGAAATAGGAGGAACTGGTGAAAAGCCCAAAGATCAGTACCAGAATGATCGGAAGCAGTTTGGCGCGCGTATCGAGTCTATGGACAAACGAGTCGAGCGGACGATACTGTCCAAGTATAAGTGGGCCGTTGTGCACGTCGAGTCACCGCTTTCGCAAGCGGCAATATAGAGTCGAAACCCGGAAAGTCAATCCTTTGACCGCGGTCGTTTTGCCGATGTAACCTTTTGGTGAGCGACACAATTCGCGCACGAACCAGGACGCGTCTTGCGTCGGATATACCCCCAAACCAGGTAAACCGCCGCAGACAACGTGATAGCGGCCACGGCGAAATTTTGCCAATCCATCGCTACCACCCTATCCGGCTAAAAAGCTGGTACACAAGCATCGCCGCCAAGTAGGCGAGAACGGTCATATATATAAATACTCCTATGGCGTATCTCCAGGCACCCGTCTCCTGTTTGATGGTCACCACGGTCGCGCCACACTGGCAGCAGAGCGCGAAAAAGACCATGATCGACAAGGCGACCGCGGGACTAAAGACCGGCAGGCCGGCCTTGGCGCCGTCCTCCCATTTCGCGTCGCGCATCTTCTGCACCAATGAACTGGACCCCTCGTCAACCCCCGAGCCGAGGTTATAGATCGTGCCGAGGGTCGCGATGATCACTTCGCGCGCGGGGAAAGAGGCCAGTGTCGCCATCGTTATTTTCCAATCCCATCCGAGCGGCGCGAAAAGCGGCTCAACAGTCCGGCCCATTCGGCCAAGATAGGAGTTGCGCAAATGAGCGCCCGCTCGATCGTTTTCGAGAGTGGCAATCTGTTCAAGCGACGCGAGTTCCACAGTCCGCCTAAAATGCGACAACTCGACGGCCGCGAGCTGATCCGGTCGAAGCAGGTATAGTTCATCTCTCACCGCCGCCAGCTCATCCGGTGATTCGACCAGCGCGAAACGCGCGCCGGCGAAGAGCGACGCTTCCTGCTGCTCAGGCGACAAAGCCAGCCGCGAGATCTCGGCGTCGATCATCGCGACTTGTTGAGAAGTGGTGGATTCTATTGAAGCAATTCTGCTCTGATAGTCGGTCGAAGCATCACCGGCTCGCGGATAATAACTGAGCGCCCAGATAAGAATGGTGATGGCGAGGATCACGGTACCTGCGCGAAGGACAAATGACTTGGCTCGGTTGAATACCCTGACCAGGATAGACTGAAGCGTCGGCACTTTGTAGCTCGGCATCTCCATCATAAATGTGCCGCGTTGAGTCTTAAGGACGGTCCGCTTGAGGATCAGCGAGACGAGCACCGCCACGATCAGCCCCAAGAGATAGAGCATCCCCAGCACCACACCATGCGAATTGAGGAAGCCAAGCAGGATGGTGTATGGGATGAACGCCGCGATCATGATGGCATAGACCGGAAGCCGCGCCGAACAGGTCATCAGCGGCGCCACCAGGATCGTGATGATCCTCAATTTGCGATCTTCGATCACGCGCGTCGCCATGATCCCCGGGACCGCGCAGGCAAACGAGGACAGGAGTGGAATGAACGATTTCCCCGACAGGCCGCACCAGCTGAACGCGCGATCGACCAGGAAAGCGACGCGCGGCATATAACCGGAATCTTCCAGAAACGCGATAAAGAGGAAGAGGATAATGATCTGCGGAAGGAAGATCAGCACCGAGCCGACGCCGCCGATGATCCCATCGACCAATAACGACTGCAAAGGTCCTTCAGCCATCGACGATCCAACCCAGCCTGCCAACGCCCCGAACAGAGAATCGATTCCATTCATGATCGGTTCTGCCCAGCTAAAGATAGACTGGAAGATGAACCCCATGATAAGCATAAGAACTATCGGGCCCAGGACAGGGTGGAGCAGGTATTTATCGATCTTCTCGGAGCGGGATCGAGACGTTGATCGCCTCGCGTGCACCGACTTTTCGGTGACCTGGGCCGCGCGCTGCGTTAACGACTGGGTCTCGGCGATGGTGAGCGAACCAAACTCTCCGATAAGTGATTTCCTGCCATCATCGAGGAGGATCTTCCCCTTCTCCCCATGTTCTTTGATAAACGCTTTTTCGGCGGGACCATTGATGTCAAAGAGGACACGAAGATACTCGGCGCGAGTGACATGGCCGTTTTGCATCTGGTGGATCATCTTATCAGCGGTCAGGCCGATCAGCGGATGGTAGAAATCCCGATGCGGGACGTGCGGCACGCTTGCTTGCAGGGCGATCGCCGCCTTGAGCTCCTCTATTCCTTTCCCTCGTGAGCCGATCAACGGAATCACCGGCACGCCGCCAAGCTCCTTCTCGAGTCGGGGGATGTCTATAGTGAGGCCGCGTTTGTCCGCGAGATCCATCATGTTGAGACCAACGACCACCGGCTTGCCGATCTGCATCACCTGGAACAGCAGGTAAAGCGCCCGGTCAATATTGGTTACATCAATGATATTAACTATCAGATCAGGAGCCGCGCTTTTGTCCAGCTCACCCAGCAACGCCTGGACCGCGACATACTCGTCAGGGGAAAACGCGGAAAGAGAGTATGAGCCGGGGATATCGATCAGCGTGTAAATGTTGGGATCATCTTTGAGCTGAAACTGGCCGGTGGTCTTTTCGACCGTGACACCGGGATAATTGGCGACCTTCTGGCGAAGGCCGGTAATGGCGTTAAAAATAGTGGTCTTGCCGCAGTTGGGATTCCCGCAAACAGCGACATGTATAGTCTTACTTCGCGGCGGCTTCAGACCAACATCCTGCATCTGCTTCACCGTCGCAACCCACGCTTAGAGGGAAGTAGGTTCTTCGACTTCAACCGCCACCAGCGAAGCCTCGGCATGGCGAAGCGACAAACAGGATGGGCCAACTTGTATCTCAAGGGGATCCTGGAGCGGGGCGTTTCGCAGATAGGTCACCGTACGACCCGGAATCAATCCGAGTTCGGTCAATCGTCGAGCGATCGGGCTGTCATGCCGGTAACCAACCACTTTGGCCCGCTGGCCGGGGTTCAATTTATTGAGATAGGTCATCGGTCAGTCCTTGCTTTCGCTGTCGTTGGCGCGCGTGAGGTAATCAGCCAACAGGCTCACCTCGTCACGCGTCAGTTTGAGTTTTGTGCCGTACTTGTTGCTCGCGGCGGTCCAGACCTGATCAGTAAAGCGAGTCGGCGGGATCAGTTCGTGGCACTTATCGCACAAGCCTTCATAAATCTGCTTCCCTCGCTTCTGCTCATCAGTCAGCTTTGGTCCGCTGTCGCAGCCCAAAAGCCCAAATCCGGTGATGGTGATCGCGGCAACCATATTAGTGAAGGCGCTCATTCTTTTTGTTTTCCATCGCCTGGCAGTCCTCGCACAGACCGGTGATCTCGATCTTGAAGGAATCCGCCCGGAAGTTCTTTTCTTCACCGGTCTCGACCAAATATGGCAGAACCGCGTGAATATCAAACTCTATCAGGCGCTTGCAATTCTGACAGAACAAGTGGCCGTGCGGCTCCCGAGTGACCCGGTCGTAGCGCGTGACGCCATCGCCAAGATTCACTTCCTCCGCTAAACCGACCTTGCAGATCACTTTAAGGTTGCGCCAGACTGTGCTGTAGCCGATCGACCTGTCCTTCTGGTGAACCTTGTCGTAGAGTTCCTCAACCGAGACATGCTTCCCCATCTCGAAAAACGAGCGGAAGATCAGCTCACGCTGGGGAGTCATTTTGAAGCCTTTGGTCTTAAGAAACTCTTTCATTGCCATTTCACTCTTCACTGACCTTATCGGCCAATTGAAAACGATATTCAATTGCAATAATACGAAAAATCGAAGATTGTCAAGTCGTTTTTGTAAAAATTAGTGATTTTCTTCACTAGCTCTATCCTGTTGTACAGCAACAAAAAGCCGCCCTATCGTGGACGGCTTTTCAAAAAAACTGATGGCAATCAAGACTATTTAAGTAGCACCATTTTCCGGGACTCGACTCTATCCCCCCGTTCCAACCGGTAGAGGTAGATTCCGGAGGCGACCCTGTTGCCGGCTGCATCCGTACCATCCCAATCAACCGCGTACTCCCCCGCCCCCTGTTCGCGATCCACCAGCGTCCGGACCAGCCTTCCCTGAATGTTGTAAATATTCAGTGCGGTACGCAAAAGTGACTGCTTCCCGGCTCCTGAATGGTTGATGCTGTATTTGATCGTCGTGGTGGGATTAAACGGGTTAGGATAATTCTGCTCAAGCGTGAATGCCTTGGGAAGGTTCGGGCGAACCGGATCATCGATGCCGGTCGCTATCCCACCGAAGAAATCCATTACTCGCATAAAAAGCGAGTCGCGGTGCGCCCAACCGGACGCAGTGTCGTCGCTGCTGACATACTCAAACCCAAAGCTGGTCAATACTGTCTTATATGCTCCATCGTACAGGATACCCACATTCCCGACTCGCGGAGGATTCCCGATAAACCCGTTGGTCAATTCGATCGCGACCTGGCCGCCATTAGCCGCCGACAGTCGATAGGCGCGTTTGATCTCATTCGGCGCCGATGATATCGGCCGCCACTTGAGCCCCTGGGTCATGGGAACTCCATTCACGCCCCAATAGAACGCGGCGGTGGTCGTTTGGGAATCAACATAGCGGGTATGCAGGTAGTCGCGCATGAAGGCAGAATCGCTCAAGTGCAATTGCCGTGCGGCTCCGGCCGAGCCAAGCGCG
>JAMPYH010000267.1 GCA_023700785.1 Candidatus Zixiibacteriota bacterium | reverse complement strand
GGGCCGGCGTTGATCGTGATGTCGTAGATCGAGCGTCCAAACAGCGCCGCCATCCCGAGCGCGAGCGGGACATCGATATTGATCATCCGTGATCTGAGGCTGTAATACGACGACCGGAAGTAATCCGACGCGGAATAAAACAGCACCGGCAGCGCGAGGATCACCATGGCGATCCGGAAGACCAGCGGGAAGAGCGTCTGCTCCAGTTCGCGAGCGTTGAGGTAATCCGGAAAACTGAGCAGCATGATATTGGCGAAACAGAAACCGGCGACGCCTACTTTCAGATAAAGCGAACGTCGCGGGTCTCGCCGTTCAACCCGCTCGAAATGTTCTAGGCGGATCTGCGGTTCATACCCGAGTTTTGCCAATTGCTCTACCAGCTGCCGCAGGGTCACTATTTTTGGATCGAATTGGATCGAAACCTCGCGGCGCAGGAAATTGACCTGAGATCGGCTGATGCCCGGGTTCAGCCGATAAAGATTCTCCAAAAGCCAGACGCAGGATGCGCAATGGATCTGTGGGATAATGAAACTAACCCGGTCGGTTTCGCCGTCGGAGAAATCAACAAGTTTGCTTGAAACGCTCGGGTCATCGAGATATGCGAAGCGAGAACTATCCTCCGCGCTCGGCTTGATACCGGGCGGAGTCGCCTGGCCATAGTAAGCGCTCAGCTCGGCGGAATGAAGCAGCTCGTACACCGCCTTGCATCCGGAACAACAAAATACATCCCCGCCAACCGTCAGCGCCTGATCGCGGCAACGCGCGCCGCAATGCGTGCAGGCGAGTTCTTCAGTGACAATCGTTCCGGCCATTATCCAATCGATTCAAGGACGTCAAAACTGTACAAATAAGTGTAAATCTGCCCTATTTACACCATGTTTCGCCGGAATATATCGGCAGTTAGAAATCGAGGCAAGCGATAGGAACAACAAAGAATCGATTTTTGCGGGAATAATAGAGTAAATTAGTGCATTTACAATCTGTACCCGAAGGTACGATTTGAAATCGTCGAAATGCACCGGTTTTCAGCGAACACTCTGAACTCGAAACTGTTTGATGTCGGCTCATCGCCACATCAGTTCTTTTGGAGCAGAGCTGATTGTCGTCAAACACAGAGTTGTCGAGCCATCAAGCATCCCACCAAGCGTTGAGACGGTCCAAATTATGGACCAAAAAACTCCTTGGAGAAATCAACAATCGGCAGTATACTCGGCCCGACTGCTGGAACCCGGACAGCCTAAGCTGGACCGGGTTTTCTTTACCGTGATCTCCCCCTACATGGTCTGGGCAGCGGATGAGAGCGTGGAATAGAACATGGCTCGGGAACTTCCCGCGCCCCGAAAGGTTTATCGCCGTATGGTAGCATCTGACCGTATTCGCAATCTGGCCATTGTGGCCCATATCGATCATGGGAAAACGACCCTGATCGACTCTATCTTCCGCGCCACGCGAACGTTCCGCGACAATCAGCAAGTCGCGGATCGCCTGATGGATAGCCAGGATCTCGAGCGGGAACGCGGGATCACTATCCGCGCCAAGCATTGCACGGTCACCTGGAACGATTATCTCATTAATATCATCGATACACCCGGCCATGCCGATTTCTCCGGCGAGGTCGAGCGGGTACTCTCCATGGTTGATTCGGTCCTCCTGCTGGTTGATGCCAACGAAGGACCGATGCCGCAAACTCGATACGTGCTGATGCGCGCGCTGAAACTTGGTCTTCGGCCGATTGTGATCGTCAACAAAGTTGACCGCCCCAACGCCCGCCCTGACCACGCACTGAACAAGACGTTTGATCTCTTCATCGATCTCGGCGCCACAGACGAGCAAGCCCACTTCCCGGTGCTGTATGGTTCGGGACTCGACGGCTGGTTTGTGCGTGACCTGGATAAGGAAGAGCATACCGGCATGGATTCACTCTTCGAGACGATCGTCGAGCAAGTACCGCCGCCGAAGGTTGACCAGGAAGGACCGTTCCTGATGCAGGTCAGCACGCTGGCGTGGAACGATTATATCGGCCAGATCGGTTGTGGACGAGTCCTGCGCGGCAGACTCAACAAGGGGGAAGAGTTCACTCAGTTGGTCAATAAATGGAAAGATCCTGCCAATCCCGAAGCCGGCTGGGAGTTTGTCGACTCCTCCAAAGAAAAAGGGGTGCATCTCTGGGTGACTCGCGGACTCCAGCGGACCGAAGCTGATACTATCAGCGCGGGAGATATCGTCTGGTTGGCCGGCCCGAGCGAGATCGGGATCGGCGATACGTTCTCCGCTTTGGAAGATGTGTCATCCGCGTTGCCGCCGCTTGAGATCGAAGAGCCGACCGTCTCGATGTTTTTCCTGGTCAATAACGGACCGTTCTCCGGCGAAGATGGCACCGCCATCATGCTCCGCCAGCTCAAAGAGCGCCTTCAGAAAGAACTGCGCACCAATGTCGCGCTGCGGATGGAAGATCTGGGTCGTTCCGACGGTCTGAAAGTTTCCGGTCGGGGTGAGCTGCATCTGGCGATCTTGATCGAAGAAATGCGCCGCGAAGGTCTGGAGTTCTGCATCTCGCGCCCCGAGGTGATCACGCACCTGGATGCCGCCGGCAACACGCTTGAACCGGTGGAGCAATTGATCATTGATGTACCCGAGGAATACCAGGGGATCATCATCGAAAAGCTTGCGCGCCGCAAAGGAGATCTCCGGTCGGTCGAAAACGCGGGGACAAATGTCATTCGCCTCGAGTTCGAGATCCCGACACGCGGATTGATCGGATATCGCTCCGAGTTCCTGACCGATACGCGCGGCATGGGGATCATGGCGTCACGCTTCAACGGGTACGGGCCATGGCGTGGCGAGATCCAGTCGCGCAATCGCGGCTCGGTGGTCTCCATTGAGACCGGTCCGGCGACCGCATACGCGATCGAAGGGATCCAGGAGCGCGCGGTGATCTTTGTGGAGCCGACCGAACGAGTCTATGGCGGACAGATCGTCGGCGAGAACTCCCGTCCCGGGGACCTTCCGTGCAATCCAACCAAGCGGAAAGCGCTGACCAACCATCGCTCCTCGACCAAGGATATCGCGGTGACGCTGGATGTCCCGCGCAAGATGACACTGGAACAGGCGATGGAGTGGATAGCGGCCGATGAATTGGTCGAAGTGACGCCGAAGTCGATCCGTATGCGGAAGGCTATTCTGGATTCGGAGCAGCGGAAACGGGCGCAGAAGGTTCAGCTTGGATTATCTCAGGATATGAGCGCGGCGGCATCACCGACGGTGATGTAAGCGATACTATCACGTCTTCCATTCTAGCGGTCACGCCGTGCGGCGTACGCAAAGGGATAGAAGTACGAGCGCATTGAGTCATCGTTCGAACCATATTCATTCTGGCCCTGAAAATAATCCACCAGTATCTCCCGCATTCTGCATAGCTCGCGCAGTCTAGGTCGGCTTTTGGGGTCATCCAGGATCAAGTCGCACAGTTCCAGAGCCCGCTCATAGGCGAGTCGGCTGTTTTCGAGTTTCCCCCTGATCCTCCAGTTTATCGCCCGCTCAACTTCCCCTCCTATATGAGCCATCTGCTCGAGAAACGGGACGGCCAGCCATCTCCCTTCAGCTAAGCTCTGATGTTGATAGCTCATTTCAGGATCCACCGGCTGACGATTTCAGCGATTCTCTCTTGGAGAGCAGTATCTTCCACCGTTCGTGAGCGATTATTCTGGGATGGACGAATATTGATCATCGAATCAAACTCAAGGAAACTATTGTCACTCTCAAAAGGGAGAAGATTGATCCCCCAGAGATCCGACTGCGTCGAACCACTCTCTATGAGGTAGGCTTCCAGGTCGGCGTGCATTTCGGCGTCAATGGCGATCATACCTCGCCTGACATCGACAACCGCTTTCACGAGATTCTCGAATATGTTTTTGGCGATTATTCGAAGCTCGTCAATGGTCTTTGGCTCAGTGAGAATCTGCATTGTAGTCCTGGGAGGATACCGTATTGGCTAATTTAAAGATGGAGCTAAAGTCGC
>JAMPYH010000266.1 GCA_023700785.1 Candidatus Zixiibacteriota bacterium | reverse complement strand
GGTCGTCTTGACCTCGCCAGCGGCAGCTCCCTGAAGGAGCAGGTGAAAAAGCTCATCGCGAAGAACGAAACTGCGGTACATCTCAACCTCGCTCAGGTCGAGTTTATCAACAGCTCCGGACTCGGCGCGTTGGTCTCGATCATGAAGGAAGTCCGCCTGGCGAAAGGCCGGCTTACCTTGTCAAACCTGGCGAGCTACGTCCAGGAGATCTTCGACATCACCCAGCTCTCGCATATCTTCGAGATCTATACGACCGAAGAGGAAGCGCTGGCGTCGTCTCAAGCGGTGTCAGTTCGGTAAGGAATACGGTCGGATCGACCAAGGGGTAGCGATATGAGCAGTGTGGTGGAGAGAATAGGGGAATTACTGTCCCGACTTCAGTCGCCTGACTTCTTCGAACGCGAAGAGGCGGTGAAGGAGTTGGGCAGGTACCGAGAGGATGAAGCGGTCGCCGGCCTGGTGCTGGCCATTGAGGATGCCGACCTGGGCATCCGCGAACTGGCCGCCGATTTCCTTACGGAGATCAAGGGGGAGACCGCGTCAGAATTGCTCTGTCGGTTTCTCGCCCACAAGGACATTGGTACGCGCAATCTCGCGTCAGAGATCCTGGTGCGCATCGGCGTCGAGGCGGTTCCCGCGCTCATCGGCCAACTTGCCGATGAGGATGTTGATGTCCGCAAATTCGCGGTTGATATTCTCGGTCTGATCCGGGACAAACGGGCTGTCGATCCACTCTGCCAGAGATTGTGGGATGATTGCAGTAACGTGATCTGTTCCGCCGCTGAGGCGCTGGGTGAGATCGGCTCACCAGCCGCCGTGCCGCATCTGATCGCGGCCTGCACCAAGATCGACGATGTACGACTGCAGGCGGTTGAGGCGCTCGGCAAGATCGGCGAACCGTCGGCGCTGCCCCACCTATATGAATCGCTGAAGACCGATGATCCGGTGGTCTTGTATTCGGTCATTGACGCCGTTGGATCCATAGGGAAATTCGAATCGATCCAACATTTGCTGCCGTATCTGGACCAGCCCGATCAAACGATCTCCGAGGCGTGCCTGAACGCGATCATCCGCGTCAGCATCCGTAATGGCGGGCGACTTGAGTGCGAACTCCCGCTGGATCGTTTCTGTGCCTTTCTTTTCGACGGTGTACGGCGGGGCAACCCGGAGATCACCGAATTCACGTTTGGCCGACTCGCCACGTGGCACGGGCGCAATGTCATTTGTGAAATGCTGACCATCCTCGAATACCTCGACGACGACCGCTTCCGCCGAGTGGCCGACGCGCTCATTGAGATCGGACCGACAGCAGTACCGTTGATCGTCACCAAACTCCAGGGCGCGGACAAGGAGACGAAACTGCGCCTGCTTGAGCTGCTCAAGCAATTTCCGACACATGAGATCACCGGTGAACTATTGAAAGTGGTTGAGGATCAGGATCCTGAGGTGCGGCAGAAGGTCGCGCACCTGCTCGGGATCTCCGGCGATACCTCGGCCCTTCCGGCTTTAAAACGGATGGCGCTTGACCCGAATGGCCATGTTCGCGCCGCCGGTTTTGCCGCTATTGGCTGGCTCGCCTCAGAGCGAGATGTTGATTTCATCATTTCCGGCCTTGATGACCGCTACAATGACGTCAAGGAAGCCGCTATCGGCGCGCTGATCATTGTTGGCGGGCCCAAGGTGGTCGGAAAACTAACGGCTGATCTGTATCACTCCGAAGTTGACCGCCAGCGTTTGGCGGTTACCGCTCTGGGGTGGATCGGCGAGTCCGAAGTTGTGGATCCGCTGTTGCGTGCCGCCAACCATCCCGATGCCGCCATCAGGAAGTCCGCGATCTCTTCGCTGGCTCGCATCGGTCAGATCGGCAGCCCTGAGCCGATCGTTCTCGCGCTGAACGACGAAAACACCGCCGTGCGCAAAGCGGCCGTCACTGCCCTGCTCGCTCTTGAAGGCGACCGATCGATCAACCACATCAAGTTCCTGCTCGATGACCCGGATGTCTGGGTGAGATACCATACGGTTACCGCTATCGCGGAACTTGGAGTCAGATCGAACGCGGATTTTCTATTGCCGCTGCTCGAAGATCAACAGGACATAATCAAGATCGCCACGGCCAAGGCGCTTGCCGCTCTCGGCGCGAAGAAGGCTATCCCGGCACTCGAACGGCTCAGAAAAGAGCGGAATAAGGATCTCGTTGAAGCGGTCAATCAGGCCGTGACCACGTTGGGAGGGAGCAAGTGACCCGGACCCCGTCGCTTCTGGTCGTAGATGATGAGCTGCTGATCCGGGATCTGCTGTACGACTTTTTCACCGGACAGGGATGGTCCATCGCGGTGGCGGAAAATGGAGAAAAAGCGCTCCAGGTACTGAAGAATCGCAAGATCGACCTGGTATTGACGGATGTCCGTATGCCTGAGATGGACGGCATGACGCTGGTCGGCGAACTTCGCCAACATCATCCGGAGATCCCCGTGGTAGTGATGACCGGGTTTCCATCGGTCGACAGCGCCGTGGGTGCCCTGCGCGGGCGAGTCTTCGATTATGTGATCAAGCCGTTCAACATCAACCAGCTCTTCAAGACGCTTGAGTCCGCGCTCAAGGAGCCGCGCTATGCGCCGGGGCTCGATGCGACAGGCGAGGAGTAGATGCTGGCAACAGGCGACGGCGAACTGGAGATGACGCCCGAAGAGTTTGTACTGATACGAGATTTCATCCATGATCGAAGCGGCATCTACTTTACCGATAACAAGGCGTATCTGGTGCGAAATCGGCTCGCGAATCGGATGGCCGATCTTCAGATCAAAACCGTACAGGACTATTTTTATCACGTCAAGTATGATTTGACCTTAAACGAATTCAATAGGCTGATGGACTTGGTAACCACAAACGAAACCAGTTTTTTTCGGAACGAACCGCAATTACTGAGCTTCTCCGACGAGGTGCTTCCACTGCTCATTGACGAGAAGCTGAAGCAGGTCGGCCCCCGGACATTGCGCATCTGGTCCGCCGGCTGTTCCAGCGGTGAGGAACCGTATACCCTGGCGATCATCCTGCTCGAAAAATTACGAACAGTCGCCGGCTGGAATATTGAGATCATCGCCAACGATATTTCCGAGCAGGTACTGCAACAGGCCCGCGTAGGCGAGTATTCGGGGAGCACTTTGAGAAATGTCAAGCCGGAGATCCTGGCGAGATACTTCTTCAAGGAAAATGAAGGCTACAGGATACGACCCGAAGTTCAGTCGCTGGTCAAGTTCTCGCACATGAACCTCAACGACCCGCGAAAACTGTCGGTGGTAAGCAATGTCGATGTCATCTTCTGCCGGAACGTGATGATCTATTTCTCCGATGAGGTGAAAAAGCAGCTGGTGCGCGGCTTTTACAACGCCCTGCACCCAGGCGGCTACTTTTATATAGGGCATGCCGAAACGTTGCACGGCATCTCCAAGGCATTCAGGCTGGTTTATTTTAAGAACGCGCTGGTTTACCAGAAGGAAGCGGTTCTCGCCCCCAACCGAACGGTTCCAGGGTCGTCCCATATATCGGGCAATACATCCTCCGCGGCTTCGGGCGCGGTTCGCGCCATGGATCTGCTGAGCAAAATCAAGCCGATCTCGGTGAAGAAATGAGAGGGAGAGAGGGCACTTGTATGAGTCAGACAATCCTGGTCGTCGATGATTCTCCGACCATCGTCAAGTTTGTCAGTTTTTCGCTGCGCAACGGCGGGTACACTGTCGTCACGGCCTGCGACGGAATGGACGCGATCGAAAAACTTTCGCAATTACCGGAAAACGTCCATCTCATCATTACTGACCTGAACATGCCGAACCTGGATGGCTATAGCCTGATCGGCACGCTGCGCCAGAATGAACGATATCGGGAGACACCCATCATCATCCTGTCATCGGAGGGGGGAGACGACGACCGTGAGCGCGGCATGAACGTCGGCGCGACCTCCTATCTGGTCAAGCCATTCAAGTCGGCGCTCTTATTGAGCGAAGTTCAAAAGCATCTGCAGCCGCGCGCGGGAGT
>JAMPYH010000265.1 GCA_023700785.1 Candidatus Zixiibacteriota bacterium | reverse complement strand
GGTTGATGAGGTTGACGAGTTTGAGTTCAAGACCCTGCTTTCCGGACCGGATGATCATCGCGACGCGATCGTTACCATTCACCCCGGAGCGGGCGGAACGGAATCGCAGGATTGGGCTGAAATGCTTTTTAGGATGTACGGCCGGTGGGGGGAGAGAAAAGGTTTCAGTTCGGAGTTGATCGACTATCAGCCGGGTGAAGAAGCGGGCCTGAAGTCGGTCACGCTCGAAGTCAAAGGAGATTACGCCTACGGCTTCATGAAAGCTGAGTCAGGCGTGCATCGTCTGGTCCGCATCTCTCCATTTGATGCCAACGCCCGCCGCCACACTTCTTTCGTTTCGGTCCATGTCTATCCGGTCATTGAAGATGCCGTGGATATCGAGATCAAAGACGAGGATATTCGTATCGACACCTACCGCTCGTCCGGCGCGGGCGGCCAGCATGTCAATAAGACATCGTCGGCGATCCGCATCACCCACCACCCCACCGGGATCGTGGTTACCTGCCAAACCGAACGGAGTCAGCACAAAAACAAGGAAGCGGCCTTCATGGTTCTTCGCGCGCGTTTGTATCAGTTAAAGCGTGAAGAAGAAGCCAAGAAGATGGAGAAATTCGAGAAGTCGAAAAAGAAGATCGAATGGGGTTCGCAAATACGGTCGTACGTGTTCCATCCTTATAATCTGGTAAAGGACCACCGTACTTTGCATGAGACCTCCAATATACAGGAAGTCATGGATGGCGGCATCGATCCGTTCATCCAGGCCTACCTGTCTGACCCAGAGCTAAAGGACCAGATCATAGCATAGTATAGTATAGAGGAATTCGAAGCCGCATCCGGGCGGCGGGAGTCGAATATGTCAGTAGTTGCGCAGATAAAAGAGAAGGCGAAAGCGAAAGGACGCCGGGTGGTGCTCCCTGAAGGGACCGAACCGCGCGTTATCCAAGCTACCCAGAAAATAGTCGAGCAAGGGATCTGTAAAGTTACTCTGCTCGGCGACGAGGCCCGGATCGAGCGGCTGGCCAAGGAGCATGGCGTCAGCCTTGCGGGTGTTGAAGTGATCAATCCCGCGAGTTCGAAAGACCACGCCGGCTTTGTGAAAGAGCTTGTCGAGATCCGCAAAGGGAAAATGACCGAGGATGACGCCAGGAAGGCGATGCTCACTCCGCTCTATTTTGGCGCGATGCTGGTGCGGCATGATCGCGCGGACGCCTCAGTCGCGGGCTCGGTGAATACGACCGGCGATGTTCTCCGCGCGGCGATCCACTGTATCGGTCTAAAATCGGGCATTACCACGGTTTCCAGTTCGTTTATCATGACTTTGCCGAAGTTCCGTGGAGTTGAGAATAAGGTCTTTATGTTTGGCGATTGCGCCGTCGTCCCCAATCCGACTGCCGAGCAGTTGGCATCGATCGCTGTTTCCACAGCCGAGACCATGAAAAACCTCGTTGGCGAAGAACCTCGAGTCGCGATGCTCTCCTTCTCGACCAAGGGATCCGCCAGGCACGACGATGTCGATAAGGTCCTGGCGGCACTTTCGATACTCAAAAAGGATCATCCGTCGCTCAAAGTCGATGGCGAGTTTCAGCTCGATGCCGCGATCATTCCCGAGGTTGCCAAGTCGAAAGCTCCCGGTTCGTCGATCGCGGGAGAGGCAAATTGCCTCATCTTCCCCGACCTCGATGCCGGTAACATTGGATATAAACTAACGCAACGTCTCGCCGGAGCGACCGCCACCGGGCCGATCATCCAGGGTCTTGCCAAGCCCGCCAATGATCTCTCCCGCGGTTGTTCGGTTGATGACATTGTAGATGTCTCCGCAATAGCCACTCTCCTGAGAGGGTAAGGAATATGAGCATAAGTCAATTGGCCAAAGAGATCCACGAGTCGCCAACGCTGAAATTGAATGAAGCCGCCCAGAAACTTCGCGACAAAGGCGAGGCGGTCATTCATCTGGGCGCGGGTGAACCAAAGAGTAAAGTACCGCTTGATGCCATCATCGCCTGCGCGGCCAAGCTGAACACCGCGGACATCCGCTATACGCCGACGGAAGGTATCTCGCAACTCCTCAAAGCGGTCGTCAGATATACCGAGGAACAGTATGGCCGTTTGGTCAGCACGGATAACGTGCTGGTCTCCAATGGCGCCAAGCACTCGTTCTATAACCTGATGATGACCCTGGTCAACCCGCAGGATGAAGTGGTTATCTTCGCCCCGTACTGGGTCAGCTATCCGGAGATAGTAAAGATGGTCTATGGCAAGCCGGTGATCGTCAAGCCAAAAGACCACACATTCCAGATCGAATGGGATGACTTTACCGAAGTCGTCAGCTCCTATACCAAGGCGGTTGTCATCAACAGCCCGAACAACCCGTCCGGTGTGATCTATCCACCCGAGTTCATACAGCAGGTGGTTGAATATTGTGAGCGGAAGGGGATCTATCTCATAATGGATGACATCTACCATCGGCTCGCCTTCGGCAAGACCCCGTGGGTGTCGGCTTACAAATTCGCCAACAACGACACCGAATCTTCCAAACTCATCGTTCTGAACGGCGTCTCCAAGGCGTACGCTATGACCGGGTTCCGTATCGGATGGACAGTCGCCAACAAGAAGATCACCGCCGCGATGATCAATGTCCAGGCGCAGAACATGTCCTGTCCCGCCGTACTGCTTCAGGCTGCCGCCGCCGGCGCGCTGCAGGGGGTACAGAGCACCATTGAATCACTACGGCAAACGCTCGAGAATAATAAGAATGTGATGATGAATGAACTGCGCGCGTTCACCGGCATCCGCGTCACCGAGCCGCACGGAACATTCTACTGTCTGCCCGATTTCCGAGCGTACAGCAACGATTCGGTCTGGTTGTCGCAGTTCCTGCTGGAGAAGGCGCTGGTGGTCACGGTCCCCGGCAAAGAGTTCGGCATGGAAGGACATCTGCGGCTGAGCTATTGCGGTACGATCAAAGAGATCATGGAGGGTGTCGCCCGGATCAAATGGGCGCTCGACCCTGACTCGCCGAATGAGATCTATGTTGGGGACCGCAAATTGAGGAGAGACTGGAAATGAATCATTATATCCTGGACATAAAGACCCCGGCTCAGAAACAGGCCTCGGCGCTCAAATCGGATTATGGCCTTGAGAACCACAGCCTGCGCAATCTGAGGAACGTCTATTGGAATCTTCCAGCCGAAGCGCTTTACGAGGAGGCGATCTTCCGCTCTGAAGGGAAGATCTCCCATCTGGGTCCCCTTATCGTTGACACCGGCAAACATACGGCCCGCGCCGCCAACGACAAGTTTATTGTCCGCGAGGTGACCACCGAAGAGAAGATCTGGTGGGGGCAATACAACCGGCCGTTCGCCGAGGATAAGTTTAATCTCGTTCTTAATCGACTGCAGGGCTTCCTGCAGGGGCGCGACCTCTTTGTGCAGGACTGTTATGGCGGCGCTGATCCGAACTATCGACTGCCGGTTAGGATCATCACCGAGTATGCCTGGCACTCGCTTTTCGCCAAGAACATGTTCATCCAGGCGACCAGTAACGAGGAACTTCGGCGGTTCATTCCCGAGTTCACCGTGATGTCGATACCGTCATTCCAGGGGCTGCCCGAGATCGACGGCACCAATACGCCGACCTTCATTCTGCTGAACTTCGACCAAAAGCTCTGCATCATCGGTGGCTCGGGCTATGGCGGCGAGATCAAGAAGTCGGTTTTTACCCTGCTCAATTTTTTGCTGCCGCTGCAGGGTCTGATGACCATGCACTGCTCAGCAAATGTCGGTAAGCAGGGGGATGTCGCGCTCTTCTTTGGTCTTTCCGGTACCGGCAAGACCACGCTTTCCGCTGATCCCAATCGATTTCTGGTCGGCGATGATGAGCATGGCTGGTCCGACGAAGGCGTTTTTAACTTCGAGAATGGCTGCTACGCCAAAGTCATTAACCTCTCCCCGACCGCTGAGCCGGAGATCTTTGCCTGCACGCGCAAGTTCGGGACTGTACTGGAAAACGTGATATATGATCCGGTCACCCGTCTGCTCGATCTCGACGATATGGAGCGGACC
>JAMPYH010000264.1 GCA_023700785.1 Candidatus Zixiibacteriota bacterium | reverse complement strand
CGCGTGATGGTTCGGGAGAAATTCGCTCTGACCGCGTAGCCGGAGCGAGCAGCCTGGAGGTGGCGCATGGATAACCCGATCGCGCCGTTGGATCGAAGCAGCCTCTATCCCGGTTCCAGCCGGGTCAAGCAGGCGCAGGAGTCCGAAAAGGAAAAAGAGCGGAAGAAGTTCAGTGAGGAACTTGAGGAAGAACTCGATGAGGAACAGAAACGAAAAAAACAGGATCGCGTCGAGATCATGTCCGCGGATATCCAGGCAGATGACGAGCAGCGCAAAGACGAACGAACGTCGGACGACCATGACGAGCCGGAACCGCCGGCGGAACGCCATGTCGATCTGACCGCATAATAACGGAAAGGCGAAGTGAAAATGGAACTTTCACGAGAGATCATAATCGACGTTCTGCTGAACGTCTCAGGGTACGTAGCGGCCGGCGCGTTCACCATGGTGCTGTACTCGCTGTTCACCGGCCGGAATCGATCTGAAGCGAACTCGATTCCCCCCCCGAAGTTCCCGACCGAGATCGTGGAGCCGGGCGAGTGTCGTCCAGTCCGCGCCAGCGAGTTTGTCAGTTTGAGCACGAGCGCGCCGCGGCGCGATCTCGATATGGAAGAACGCGAGCGGCTACGGTCCGCGGCGACCCGGTATCAGCGCAATCGCGCGGAAGTGATCCGGATAGCGCGCGAGATGCTCAAGTCCGGCACGTCGCGGGACAACATACGTGATCTTCTGCCGATCTCCGATGGAGAGTTGGCGCTGTTGTCAAACGAGTAACTAAACATCTGTGGAGCATAGCATGGCAACCGAGAGCCCCTTCCTGCTGTTTCGCGTCGAATGTCCGATCTGCAAACAGCTCAATGAATTCGAGACGATTCGCGTCGGCGCGTATGCCGAGGAGGGGAGAGATACGGATTTCTGCCCGACCAACGTCAAATGGCGTTTCCCTCGATACCAGGGATACAATCCGCTGGTCTTCTTTATCGCGACCTGCGGCAATTGCCATTACTCTCGGGAGTTCTCCAATACCTATCGCGACTGGAAGAGCGACACGAATTTTAAGACCTACCGACTGAAGACCGTCAAGCCGAAACATCTGGATCTGCTCGCGACCACCGACTCCGCGCTGAAACTTTTGGGCGAGGCGGTAGATGTGAACCGTTATCCGAATGAAGCGGCCATCCTCAAACTGCATCTGGCGATCTTTGACGAGCAGCTGGCCGACCACTACAGCCGGCTTGATGTCGGCCGCTTCTACCTCCGCATCGCCTGGGTTTACCGCGACCTGGAGAGCGGGGAGAATCCGAGCCGCCAGCTTATCAAGGGGCTGCTGCACGAGATCGAGGCCGAGTTTGGCCAGACGCGCAACGCCGTGACCGCGCTGCAACGCCAATTGGGCGAACTGAACCACAAGATCACGAGTCATTTTGACGCTCCCCAGTTATCCGCGGAGTTTCGTTCGCAAATGCTGTCGTTCCGCGACCGCTATGAGGCATCGCTGCAGACTTTCAACCTGCACTCCCAGAGTTTTGATCCGCAGTTGGATGGCTTGCGATCGCTGCTGGACGAATATCGCCGCGCTGTCGTCGGCGGCTCCGAAGGATCGAGCCAGGCGACTTTCGGCAAGTATCCCTCTTTCCATGATTACCTCGCGAGCGTAAAGCGGCAATGGAGCGGGATCGTCACCAATGAGCGCGAAGCACTCGAGATGGCGGTCTATTTCTACAAGGAAGCGTTTGCCAATGGTCATGATATCGCCCCCGGGAACCAGCAGATCCAGGCGTCCTACCTGATCGCCGAGCTGTCCCGCCGGATCGGCGACTATGACGAAGCAAAGCAGTATTTCACCAGCACGATCAAGTCCGGACAGGAATTCATCTACCAGAATCGCCAGGATCCGTCGCGTGTCGCGCTGGCGAAGAAGATCCTTGAACTGGCGATCGAACAAGGCAGAAACAACCTCGCCGCGTCACGACCGGCCTGAGATCATCATCGATGTCAACAGTTTCATTACATGACGCCCACCAGCTCAAAGTCTGGGAAAAGGTTGAGATCGTCATCGGCGAGGGGGACCAGGCAGGGCACTATCTGGCCCGGATCCAGGATTTCCTCAATGGCGGAATAGTGGTGACCGAACCCGAGTTCCTGCACGGCCACTCGCTGTTGACCGAGAACTCCGCGGTTACGGTGGTTGTCACGCGTGAGGACGCGGTGTACCAATTCAGTTCCGCGATCAAACGAGTGCTTTCAAAGGCAAAACAACAGTACCTGCTTAATCCTCCGCGACACATTGAGCGCGTCCAAAGACGGCTGTTCGTCCGAGTCGAATTGACCAAGAAAATGAGCTGGGCAAGGATCGTACCGGTAGCGGAATGGCAGTCACTCGACGATCGCAGCCGATGGACCCAGACCAGTACGGTGGATATTTCCGGCGGCGGAGTGCTGTTCCGGGCCAACGATCTGATGGAAGCGCAGACGAGATTATTGCTAAAGGTCAGCACGTTGTCGGAGATCGGGCTGCCGGAGACGGTCGCGGCGATCACGATGCGCGGCTTCACCAGGAAGAATGAATATTACTGCGGCGCGGCGTTCATACTGGCGGATCAGGTACGGCGCTATTTCAGCACCGACGAATTACGGTCGCTTCCCGCGGAGATCACTGCTTTCGATATCAACGCGCAGAATCGGCTGGTCAGCCACATCTTTCAACTCCAGGTCTCGCTGAGACGGAAGGGATTGCTGTAAGATGTCCGACCGCCAGCCGAATATCCCGTCTCAAACTTGCGCTGTCTTAGGCGAACTCCTTGACCTGGCCTATCTGGTCGGCCGAGAGATCGTTCTATTCTCAGAACAATGCCCCGGCAAAGAAATGAAGACCCGCGTCGTGTCAGTCACCGGCCGCCAGATGCTGGTGGACGGTGTTGGCCGACAGAACGCGCTGGAAAACCTGGTGAACAACCAACATGTGGTGATCCAGTTCAGCTATAAAGGCCAGGATGTATCGGTCAAGGCGATCCTGCGCAGGACTTCGGGCGGCCGGTGCACGTTCCACCTTGACGAAAAAGTCGTGCCGCTCTCGCAACGAAGGCATCGCCGGGTCGATCTGACAACCACGGTCCGCCTGGCGCCGTTTCCGATCAGCACGTTTTCCCGCAAAAATCTGGCGCGCCTGCGCTGGATCGGGACCTCGACTGAGAACTTTTCATCCGGCGGTGCCCTGCTGGATGTCCCCGGCTATCTGGAGCGCGACGTCTTCCTGCTGATCAACCTCAGCCTGAAACATGAACTGTTCCCGGCGCTGATCCTTGGCCAGGTGCGCCATTGCCATCCTGGAGGAGAGAACAAATTTCGGGTAGGGGTCGAGTTCGTCACGAAAGAGATCGCCACCCGCGTATTGCCGCAGACCACCGCGCGCGAATTGCCGCCAGTCGTGTTTAGCTACACGGCGGTCGATCGCGAACGATTAAACAAGATAATTCAGGCATGGACGCCTGAGGCTGCTAACCCGCTACTGTAAGAGGATCGTTATGTCACGTCAGCCAAACCGCGCAAAACTCACTCAGGAGATCGGAACCGAGACAGATACCCTGACGATAGCACGTCCGTTCGCGTTGGAACAGGACGAGCGGAGACGCTATATCCGGCTCGAGATCTCGTCCCCCATGGAACTTCGCAAGATCCGCGATATCGGCGGCCAGTATTGGCCGACCGGTGAGCGCCGGGTGATCGATGGCTTGATCCTCAATATCTCCGCGAACGGTGTCCTGGTCGAAACCAGTCAGCCGATCAACGAAGGGGATGTGGTCACCATGCGCTTCACGCTTCAGGATGTGGAGCATATCGAGCATGTCCTTGGGTTGGCCAAACGAGTTGACGCCGACAGTGACGGCTATCTCGTCGGCATAGAGTTTGTCACGCGCGAAGATCTGGGTGATCTGTTCAGCAAGGAAGAATTGACCCAACTCTCCGGCCAGTTGATCGCGTTTGATGAATCGGTCAGGCGCGTGCTCAACAAATATCTCCGCAAGGAAGAGGCATCGAATAATGGGAACGATCATAAAGCGTTTTAGCCTG
>JAMPYH010000263.1 GCA_023700785.1 Candidatus Zixiibacteriota bacterium | reverse complement strand
GGTTCTATCGGAGGAAAAGAGGATCCGCTGTCCGTCGTGCAACCAGCAGGGCCAGCCCTCGGCAGAAGGACTCTTGGTGAGATTGAGTCGGTTGGTGCCGTCGGCGTTCATCAGATAGACTTCATCATTCATCGCGGCACGGTCACCATTAAGGAACAGGATGGACGAACCATCCGGTGAGAACCGGGCACAAGTTTCTACATCCACAGTCGCCGTGAGCTGTTTTAGTCCGGAGCCGTCGATATTGATCTGGAATACATCAAACCCGGCAGCGTCGCTCCGATTTGTATTAAACAGCAGACTGCGGCCGTCCGGAGCGAAATAGGGGTGAATGTCGCGGCCCGGATCAGAGGTCAGTCGCTTCAATCCGGTACCGTCCAGTCCCATCACGTAGATCTCTTCATTCCCGTTACGATCTGAAGCAAAGGCGATCAACTGGTTGTCCGGCGACCAGTCGGGGAAGTTGTTGTTACTGCTGTCTGTCGTTATCTGGCGTTGCTCGGAGCCATCTGCGCGCATGGTATAGATCTGCCATGTTCCGGTACGATTTGATTGAAAGAGGATAGACTGCCCGTTGGAAGACCAGCGCGGGTAGGCATTCTCAACTCCGGCCACGCGCAGGATCTGTTGTGGTTCTTCCGCGCGAAGCGATGACGTCGCCAGCAGTATCAAAAATCCGGCGAGATAGTAGAACCATGCGCGAGTGAACATCGGTGGTTTCCTCCGGTTGGCTGAGAAATTATGTAAGTGCTTACCTATTTAACCCGCCACCGCGACCTCGGTTCCATCCCGAGAATGAAAACGGCTACCTGACGGAAACGACGCGACGGAGAACAGGCAGTCACCCAGAAAATGGATTGGCGCACCACTGCGGGCTCAGGGTTGTGATTGAAATTGCTCCTGTTCGCGACGTCCCAATATGTTGCTCCAGTCAGCCCTTTTGGTCAGGTTTTCATGTCGCGTTCAGGTACTTGATCGGTCTACCTTGAGGACAGGTCGAGATTTGACCTAAGACACTCTGCGGTATAGGTTTACCGCCACTCTGGGGCTGTTCCCAATAGCCGTTGCCCTTTTCCGGAAAAGCTGTTATTATAGCGGCTTACAGCTGATCCCCTTCTGGTATAAAGGGGAAAATAGCGGGAAGGGCGTACGTTGTTCAATAAGGTTCTTATTGCCAATCGGGGGGAGATTGCCCTGCGCGTGATCCGGGCCTGCCGCGAATTGGGTCTGACCACCGTAGCAGTTTATTCTGAAGCCGACCGCGACGCGGTGCATGTCCGCTTCGCCGACGAAGATGTCTGCATCGGCCCCGCGTCATCCTCTCAATCCTATCTTGATTTCAAGCGGATCATCGCGGCCGCCGAGGTAACCAACGCCGGCGCTATCCATCCCGGATATGGCTTTCTCGCGGAGAATGCCGATTTCGCCGAGATCTGCGAATCGTGCGGCCTGACTTTTATAGGCCCCAGACCACATGCTATCCGCCAGATGGGGGATAAAGCGGTCGCCAAGGATGTCATGCGGAAAGCGGGTGTTCCGGTGATTCCCGGCTCGGATGGTGTGATCGCCGGTTTCGAGGATGCCCGCGAGATCGCCGATTCGGTCGGCTATCCGGTAATTCTCAAGGCCGTAGCGGGAGGCGGCGGTAAAGGGATGCGCGTCTGCAAAGACGAAATGGAGCTTGAGCGAAATTTCCATATAGCGTCCACCGAAGCCGCCAAAGCGTTTTCCAATCCCGATCTCTATCTCGAAAAGGTCATCGTCAATCCGCACCATGTGGAGATCCAGCTGCTGGCAGACCAGCACGGCAATTACTACCATTTTGGCGAGCGTGACTGCTCCATCCAGCGCCGCCACCAGAAACTGATCGAAGAAACACCGTCGCCGCTGATGACCCCGGAACTTCGTGCCCGCATGGGCGAAGCCGCGATCAAGGGGGCGAAGATGGTAGATTATATTGGCGTCGGGACGATGGAGTTCCTCGTGGATGACGCCCGGAACTTTTATTTCATGGAGATGAACACCCGTATCCAGGTGGAACATCCGATCACCGAGGAAGCGTACGAGGTTGACCTGCTCCAGAATCAGATCAAAGTCGCGCTGGGGGAGAAGCTTGAGTTCAAGCAGGAGTTGTTGACACCCAAATGGCATTCGATCGAGTGCCGGATCAACGCCGAGGATCCCGACGCCGATTTCCGCCCGTCACCGGGTCGCATCGAGGCGATCCATACTCCCGGGGGACCGGGCGTGCGTGTTGACAAGGCGGTTTATGCCGGCTATTTCATTCCGCCGTACTATGATTCGATGATCGCCAAGCTGATCGTGCGCGCGCGCACCCGTCGCGAGGCGATCGCCAAGATGCGGCATAGTCTGGATGAGTTCATTGTCGAAGGGATCCCCACGACCATCTCCATTCACAAGGAGATCCTGGATCATCCGGATTTTATCGCCGGCACGTATTCCACCGCTTTCCTGGAGACGCAGTTTAAGCGTGAGAAAGCGAGCATACCGGTAAAAAAAAAGTTGGTCACTTTAAGGCGGTCGGGCGAGTCGACCTTGGTCGACGCAAACCCGACGCCAATAAACGACACGACGACGCCTGAACGCGTTGAAGTCAGTGCCGAAGAGAAGAAAGAGTAGCTTGTGGAGGTTTCGGTGAAGGTTCCATCTGAACTGCGATATACAAAGGAACACGAATGGGTCAAAGTGGACGGCGCGATCGCGACCATCGGCATCACGGACTTCGCGCAGGGAGAGCTGGGCGATATCGTCTTCGTGGAATTGCCTGAAGTCGGTTCAACCGTTTCCCAAATGGGGAAATTCGGCACTATCGAGGCGGTCAAGGCTGTCTCCGAGATGTTCTCGCCGGTCGGCGGTACGGTGCGCGAGATCAATGCCGCGCTGGATTCCGATCCCATGGTGATCAACCGTGATCCGTATGGATCAGGCTGGATACTGAAGGTCGAAGTCGCGAACAAGGCCGAGTTAGAACAATTGCTCGACGCCGACGGTTATAAGCAGTTACTGGCGGAACATTAAACAGGTCGCCCGCAGGGCTCGGCTCTGTCGGCATGGTTTGAAAGAGTATTTGCAGTATGCAGAATCCGTATATACCGAACACCGATGATGACCGCAGGAAGATGCTCGACGCGATCGGCGTCAAGTCTTTTGAGGATCTCCTGAGCGCCATCCCGGCGAAACTTCGGTTCGACCGTCCCCTCAATATTCCCAGACTCTCCGAGTTGGAATTGCTCAAGGAGATCCAGGAGATGTCCAGCCGCGACCGTGAAGGTCTGGTTTGTTTCGCGGGAGGCGGTGTTTACGACCACTTTATACCGGCCGCGGTCGGCTCGATCATCTCCCGGCCGGAGTTTATGACCGCCTACACACCGTACCAGCCCGAGGTCGCCCAAGGGACGCTGCAGGTCATTTACGAGTTCCAGACGCACATCTGCCGCCTGCTTGGGATGGATATCGCCAACGCGTCGATGTACGACGGTGCTTCGGCCGCCGCAGAAGCGGTGATCATCTCGACCGCCGTCACCAAACGGCACAAAGTAGTGATCGCGGAGTCGGTCAACCCGCTCTACCGGGAAGTTATCCATACGTACCTGTCTGGCAGAAATGTCGAGATCGTGACAGTGCCGCTGAAGAACGGCGTGACCGATCTCGGCAAACTCGAAGATCTCGTGGATGAAAAGACCGCCTGCGTGCTTATCGGCCAGCCGAACTTCTTCGGCATGCTCGAAGAGATCGAGCCGGTCGAGAAGATCATTCACAAGGTCGGCGGCAAACTGATACTTCATGTTGACCTGGTCGCCCAGGCTCTGCTTACAACCCCGGGGGATTACGGCGCGGATATCGCCATCGCCGAAGGTCAGCCGCTGGGCATTTCCGTGTCATACGGCGGGCCGTTGTTGGGTGTCTTCGCGGTGAAGAAAGATATGGTGCGGTTCATGCCGGGAAGGATCGCCGCGCGAACCAAAGATCTCGACGGAAAAACAGGATTTGTGCTGACTTTGCAGACGCGCGAACAACATATCCGGCGGGAGAAAGCGACTTCCAATATCTGCACCAATCAGGCG
>JAMPYH010000262.1 GCA_023700785.1 Candidatus Zixiibacteriota bacterium | reverse complement strand
CTGACCGATCCACCAGTCTCCGAGCCGAACGCCAACGGAACTATTCCCTGCGCTACCGATGCTGCCGAGCCGCCCGATGATCCTCCCGGCGCGAGATCATGCCGCCGCGGATTTTTGACCGGCCCGAAATAACTATTCTCATTGGATGACCCCATGGCGAACTCATCCATATTGGTCTTGCCGATGATCACCGCACCTTCGCGGATGAGCCGCTTGACCATGGTAGCATCGTATGGCGGATTGTACCCTTGCAGGATATGCGACCCGCAACTGCATGGATAGCCGGTGTAACTGATATTATCCTTTATCGCGACCGGCACCCCCGCCAACTTCCCAACCGTCACTTGCACGTCCCCACCCTTCGCCCTGAGCGCAGTCGAAGGGTCGCCCTTTTTCACTAAACCGTCTATCTCCGCCGCCTGCGCCAACGCCTTCTCCTCACAAATAGTGATAAAGGCGTTTAGATCTTTCCCTTCAGTCTTGGCAAGACGGATCGCCTCTTTGGCCAATTCAAGGGCCGAGAGCTTTCCAGCCGAGACAGATTCAGCGATTTCAGAGGCAGTCAGAGATTTGTAATCGAAGGACATGGGGGGAAATATATGTCTAGTCGTACTTGAATCAAGTTCGTATTTGAGAGGTCGACTCGACACAAAAAAACAGGCCCCTCTCGGGGCCTGCCTGATATATCTGACTGGATCAGGATCCTATAGCATCCGAAGATAATTCTTCGTCTCGAAATCTGTCACGTGGATGCGATAGCGATCCCACTCGATTTTCTTGTTTTCCATCAGCTTGGTGAAGACATGCTCGCCGAGCGTCTCGCGCACCAGCGCGGAGCCTTGAGCCAGGTTGATCGCTTGCTCGAGCGAGCCCGGCAACGTATCGATCTTCAGCTTCGCCTTCTGGGCGTCACTCATCTCGAAGATATTCTCTTCGATCGGCCCGGGAAGCGTGTATTTCCCTTCGATCCCCTTCAGACCAGCCGCGAGAATGAGCGCGAACGCCAGATAGGGGTTGGCCGACGGATCCGGCGAGCGCAGTTCAATACGGGTAGCTCTTTCTTTGCCGACTCGATACATCGGGACACGGACCAGGCTCGAACGGTTGCGCCGTCCCCAGCCGATATAGACCGGAGCTTCGTACCCCGGCACCAGCCGTTTGTACGAGTTCACCCACTGGTTCAGGATCAGCGTCATTTCTTTGACATGCGTCAGCACGCCGGCCATAAATTGGCGGGCGGTCTCGGAAAGGAGGAAATCCCCCTTGGCGTCGAAGAACAGGTTCTTGTCCCCTTTGAACAACGAAACATGGCAGTGCATCCCTGAGCCGTTCTCGCCGAAGATCGGCTTTGGCATAAAGCTGGCATAGACGCCGTTTTCCAGCGCGACTTCCTTAACCACGAACTTGTACACCTGCGCGAAATCCGCCATCACCAGCGCTTCCTGATATTTCAGGTCGATCTCATGCTGGCTCGGGGCGACCTCGTGGTGCGAGCACTCGACCGCAATATCCATCATCTCGAGCGCGGAAACGGTCTTCTTGCGAAGCTGTGTGCCAACATCGACCAGCTCGTAGTCAAAATAGCCGGCATTGTCGAGCGTCTTGGCTTCGTGCTCGTTCTCAAAGTAGAAATACTCAAGCTCCGGGCCGACATACATCGTCCAGCCCTTCTCTTTGAGTTTAGCCAGCTGGCGCTTAAGGACCCAGCGCGGGTCGCCGTCGTACGGGGTACCATCCGGGTTCTGGATGTCGCAGAACATCAAGGCGACCTTCTCCCCGGCGATCTCCCAGGGTATGACCCGGAATGTCAGCGGGTCCGGGATAGCCATTAGGTCGGATTCATCGATACGGGCGAATCCCTCGACAGAGGAGCCGTCAAACCCCTGCCCCTCTTCCAGCACCTGCTCGAACTCCGAACGGGTGATAGACATTCCTTTAATTTTTCCGAGGATGTCGGTGAAGCACAGGCGGATATAACGCACGCCCGCTTCGTCCACTAAACGAAGAACATCTTCTTTGGTTTTGGTCATGATCTGTTGCTCCTGCCTGCGGTCTGGGTTTGGAAAGGCGGAATTATATACGCAAAAATCGAATGCGCAAGATGAAATTCCATACAAATGAAGACTAAAATTGGAGCGCTCCGGACCATGTTGATCCGGCGCCGAAATCCTTGTGAAATCGCTTCACAAGGTCGCGAGTCAGGCAAAGTGTGGACAACTTATTCAGTCAGGCTAAGCGTGACCGATCTCCGCTCCGGGCTCAATCGACGAGTCGTGACTCCCGCCATCTGAAATATCCGCTGGGCCGCGATAAACTTGTCGTCATGCGCGTATTTGTCCGAAAGATAGACGACCGCCTTGATCCCGACCTGTACGATCAGCTTGGCGCACTCGTTGCACGGGTAGAGCGAGACATACAGCGTCGCGCCATCCAGTTCCGGCTTATTGGAAGCGTTGGTGATAGCGTTCATCTCGGCGTGGCAGACATAGGGATACTTGGTCTCCAGGAACGCCCCTTCCCTCGCCCACGGAAGCTCATCGTCGGAGCAACCGACCGGAAAACCGTTATAGCCGATCCCGATGATCCGCTTGTTTTTGTTCACGATGCAGGCGCCGACCTGGGTCCCCGGGTCTTTGGAGCGCATGGCGGAAAGCTGGGCGACCGCCATAAAGTAATCATCCCAGCTAAGATAGTCTGTTCGTTTGGTTGACATGGCGGGAGTATACGGCTTGCTCGGAGTGGCGTCAAGGACGCATGGATCGCCCGAATGGAGCTTGACTTACGACTCGCGCTGGGAGAAGTTTGAACTGTCAGCCACAGTTAAGGAGAATGTGATGTCCCGCCTACACTCGATCGCCTTTTGCCTGATATTTTCCGTGACATTCGGCAGAGCAATTGCCGCCGAGCGGCCGGTGCTTCTGCTATACGCCTTCGACGAAGAGGGTGGGACAGTCGCCAAGTCGATGTCAGTGGCCGACCGTGATACCGTTCTCGGTCGGGAAGTACTCATCGGTACCGCCTCGGGACAGAAGATCATCCTCGCCGAAACCGGTGTCGGGATGACCAACGCCGCGATGACCACCCAGGCGCTTATCGACCGCTACTCCCCCCGGTCCGTTCTGCTGACCGGGATCGCGGGCGGGATCGACAGCTCCATAAAAGTTGGAGATATTGTCGCGCCGGAGATCTGGATACAGCATGATTACGGTTACGTCGGCGCTGATGACTTCCAGCCGGACAGCCTCTGCCTGTTCGATCCGAAGATTGGAAAGGAAGTGATCCTGATGGAATTGCTCGCCGATGATTCCATGCTTGCGCGAATCGAGCGGATCAATGTCGATTCACTGGAGCTAAGCAAGATCGGCGAACGTGAGCCAGACCTGATCATCGGCGGTGTCGGCATCACCGGCAATCAATTCATTGACAACAGAGAACATCGGGAGTGGCTGTCGGAGCGGTTCGAAGCGTTTGTGACTGATATGGAATCCGCGGCGGTCGCGCATGTCTGCGCGGTCAACGGGCTGCCGTTCGTTATCTTTCGGTCAGCGTCCGACCTGGCGGGCGGCTCCGGTTCGGCCACCGCGCAAACCGAGATCGAACAGTTCTTCAAAGTCGCCGCGCGCAATTCGTCGCTGATCGTGCTGGCGTATCTGATGCATCTGGATTAGGGTCAGTTTACGCGACTACCTAATGATCACCGCGCGAGTCGAGTCGCAGACCAGTAACTCATCGGCATCAAAACTGCCAAATAGCTCATGCCAGCCAAGATCCCCCTTGTCCTCGAAGCTGATCTTGTAGAGCGCGCGGATGGTCGCGCTGTCGAGCGGCATTGTCTGCGGCCAGGCATACTTGACCGGCGTTAATACCCCCGATGATATCTTGACCTGGATATCCTGCTTATACAAGGCAGTCGTGTCAGCGGAATCCGGCTCCAACGGCTCCGGCGGCATCGCCTGCAACGCCCCGACACAAAGGCTATCGACCTTGAACTCAAGTCGAAAAGTATCCTTGAGGATCACAAAGGAGATCTCTTTCACGCAGAACGGATTTTTGACCCCGGAAAGCATCGCCAGTGTCGGGTCAACTACCAGCCCACGATTG
>JAMPYH010000261.1 GCA_023700785.1 Candidatus Zixiibacteriota bacterium | reverse complement strand
GTTCTGAGATGGCTTTGATGATCGCCTGGAAGAGATCGATCTGGTAATTGGTATCGACTCCCTGCATGACGCACGCGATCCGTTCGAGCCCCGCGCCGGTATCGACCGACGGTTTTGGTAACGGGACAACCTGTCCGCCCGGCTGCTGGTCGTACTGCATAAAGACGAGATTCCAGATCTCCACAAATCGATCGGTTTCGCCGTTGACCGTGTCATTCGGGCCGCTGCCGAACTTATCGCCGCGATCGAAATGGATCTCGGAGCAGGGGCCGCACGGGCCGACATCCCCCATCGACCAGAAGTTATCTTTCTTGCCGAATCGCATTACTTTGCCGCCGCGAAGTTCCGGGGCGATCTTTTCCCAAAGCGCGAATGCGTCATCGTCGGTCTCATACACGGTCGCGTAGAGCCGGTCTTTGGGAAGTTGTAACGTCCTGGTCACCCACTCCCAGGCGTACGTGATAGCTTCTTCCTTGAAATAATCCCCAAAGGAGAAATTGCCGAGCATCTCAAAGAAAGTATGATGTCGGGCGGTGAAGCCGACATTATCGAGATCGTTATGTTTGCCTCCGGCACGGATACACTTTTGCGAACTGGTGGCTCGCTTGTAATCGACTTTTCGCTGGCCGGTGAAGACATCCTTGAACTGGTTCATCCCGGCATTGGTGAACAGGATGGTCGGGTCATTGAACGGAATGACCGGCGACGACGGCACCAGTTTGTGGTCGTGCTGGATGAAATAATCCAGAAATGAGGAACGAATATCTGACGTCTTAATGGTTGCCTGCCTCGTTATCCCGGTTGGTCAATTGCTCAAAGGCCGCTTTGGCGGCCGCATAGCCGATCCCCCTGCGGCTGAGATAATTATACGCTTTCGTGCGAGCCTGTTCAAGGTCAAATTGCCTGAGGCTGTTCCACTTGCGCTCGAGCGACACTACCGCCAGAGCTACTTCGTCCTGCTCTCCCAATAATATGTCAGCGGTCTGTTCAGCCAGATCGTGGGGGATATGCTTTTTCCGGAGCCAGTTGATCAGGAAATGCCGCCCGGCGGGGTTGTTGGCGAGGAATTGCTGCGCCTGATTGTGCGCGAAGTGGGCGTCATCCAAAATGCCTCTCTCGATATACTTCCGGACCACATCCTTGATCACCTCCGGCCGGAACTGCCGCTGCGCCAGTTTGAGCTTGAGCTGGCCGATCGAGTGCTCCCGCATCGCCAGCAGTCGCGCCGCCAGTCTGTCGCACTCCGCGATCTCGGCTTCAGCCTCCAGTTGCGCCAGTTGCGGCGGCGTGATCACTATGCCGGCTTTGAGTCGATGCCGATAGACCAGCTCCTCTGAGACCACAAGCGCCTTCTCCCGAGCTGACACTTCCACCCGGTAACGCCCGCCGGAACCGATCGGTTTACATTCGATAATAGTGATAGCATGCTCCGCCATAGTCGCTCCAGTTTGGCCGGAGTATATCGGTTTTAAGCGCCGGCAAAAAGTGGAAATTCGCTCTCGTCGCTCCGCTATCCTCCGGCATTATCCGGTATAGCGACAAAGAATAAGGGAATATCCAAGTTATGTATTGACTCATTTGTTTATAGGATGTTATCATGCTCGCGTCGCGCGTAACGGATTTCTCGCCGCGCGCGCTCCCGAGCGCCGGACCTCCGGCCGGGAGCTGCCTACCCGAACGATTTTGCACGTGCAAGGATGACGATGGAACTCGATCTACAGGGAAACATATCCAAATTCACACTGCCGGAGATCTTCCAACTCATAGCGGCGGGCCGCAAATCCGGCACGCTCGGCATACAAAAAGATGATTCGATCGTCATGATCTATTTCGAGAATGGCGATATTACCTACGGCTACGGTCCTCGGCAGACATTTCACCTTGGGCAACTCCTCAAGGATCGCCGCAAGATCTCGGCCGCGCAGCTCGAGGAAGCTATCCAGGCGCAGGCGCGCACCGAGAATACCAAGCGGCTGGGGGAGATCCTGATCGCCAAGGGGTTTATCGATCGCGCCGATCTCGAGGCGGTCATCAAAGATCAGGTTGAGTTTCTCCTGTTTTCGCTCCTGGCGTGGCAGGAAGGCTCCTTCAAGTTCTACGAGAATCAATTTCCGACCGAAGAAGAGATCACGGTCCGGCTGTCAGTGGAGAATGTCATCCTTGAGGGACTCCGCCGCATGGATGAGATGAATCTGATCAACGAGGTTCTCCCGGATCGCGACGCGATCTACACCATTTCGGCATCACAAGGCGGCCGCACTCGCGCGGTGACACTCCAGGCAGGCGAATGGAACGTCATGGCGATGGTCGATGGTCACCGCTCGATAAACGAGCTTGCCAGGACCAGCCCGCTCGGCGTGGAAGAGACGCTCAAGCGACTCGCGTTGCTGAAATTGGCGGGGATCATCACGCAGACCGAGCGGAAACCAACCGCGTCAACGAAGAATATCCCGACCCCTGAACTTGAGAATATGGTCAACCGTCTGGCGGGCCTCTTCGAGGAGTATCTGCATCAGAAAAGCAGTTCCCGTTTGACGACTACGCGGAATATCACGACCACAACAATCGGAGATCAGGTTGAGTCGCGCTGAAACACTACGCGCGCTCGATTCACTGCTGGAGCAGTTTTTGGATCGAGCCGTAATGCTCAAGGAAGATCGCCTGCGAGTGCTCGACGGTATCAATCGTCTGGATGATATCGCGCGCGGATCGCACGCCACCGATCTGACTGAAGAGATGGGGGGGTGGTTCGCGCAGCATTCCAATTGGCTGCAGTCGCCGGCGCTTCGTCCGGCCGATCAGGACCGGATCAAAAATCTGCTCGCGTCGATAAAACGTGAGTTGGAGATGTCCCCCGAGGTGAGTCCGGCGCAAGTCAAGATCACTCGGGAGATCGACAGGTGGGCGAGCGGCAAGCCGACCGGCGAGCCGGCAATCCACGAAAAGCTGGTTTTGACACGCGGGCCGGAGATCGCGGAGAAGCAGACCGAAGATACTATCGCGTTGTATGACAGCACGTTAGAGAGGCTCCAGGCGATCTACAAGGATCTTGCCGCCAATAAGGCGCACCTTCTGACCATTCTTGACGATGCCTTGATCTCGGCCCGATACCAGCAAAGCAGAGACGCCTTGCTTTTGTCGGCCTCCATTATATATTACCTCAAGCTGAACCGCTATAAGGTGGAGCCGTACGTGAAAAGGCTCAAAGAGGCGGAAGCGCTATTTTCGGGAGGGAGCCATGCTTAACCCGGCAGAAAAAGCGTATCTCCATGCTCTTCAATTACTTAAGCGGAAAGACTACCGCCGCGCGGTCGAGTATTTCGACCAGGCCGCCCCGTTTTTCAGCGAGAACAAAGAATTTTCGCTGCTGCGGGAAACAACCACGCTGTTGGTCGCGGTTAGAGAAGAGCTGGCGGAACTTGGGGCCGACAAGAATGATGAACGTATAGAGATCGAGGAGTACTTCTAGTATGGCAAAGAAAATGGACTTCGCGCAGAAGTCGAAAAAGAAGTCGGATGTGCATACCTGTCCGATCTGTGCTGGACCGATCCAGTATGTCAAGCATGTCAAGGCAGTGAAGACCGAGGATGGCGCGTGGAAATTCCGCTCGCTCAATACCGGCGTTTGCAAATGCAACGAGGCCGAAGTTTACGCCTAGATTGACTGCTTGAAAAGACGATATCAAAAGCCCCGCGCAAGCGGGGCTTTTTTGTTGGGGAAGATCACTGTTGAAGTCGAGGGGGCGAGACAATATGTACCCGTCCCAGTCGGCATCTCATTACTTGACCACCAGCCCCAACCGGTTCGAGCCGAGCATGCCAAAGGCCAGCCAATTTACCGTTGCGTTCTGTCACGTCTATCTGCTTACTTCACGGGAATGATAGTCATAAACGAAGAGTAGCGGGTCGCCGCTCGGCCACAAAGGAGCATCCATGGCGCGGAAAGAGATCACCTGGCAGTCGGTTGTTGGCGCGTTCGTCATCTCCGCCATCATTTCGATGGCCTACCCGTATATCGTGCTCAAATTGGGAATGGGGCCGAATGTTTCGGTACTGGCGGCGTTTCTTGGCGCGCTTTTTCTGCTCGCGTTCGCGCGCAAGACGCGCGGCC
>JAMPYH010000260.1 GCA_023700785.1 Candidatus Zixiibacteriota bacterium | reverse complement strand
CTTCGACTACGCTCAGGGCGACGATGAGTGGACGTGGTCAAAGCTGGATCCCCGCCCCCGGCCTTCGCGAAGGCGAGGCTCCGCGAACCCGCCGAGATCGTCACTCCTGACTATATCTGCCAGGCGCACCATCGCGTTTTCACACAAAGTACGTTCCAAGTCAATGGGCTGAGCGGAGTCGATGCCCGGTAACAAACCATCAGCGATGGCAGGAGATGGCAGACCGAACGCGAGGCTCGCGATGACGTTGATCCCTATTCGCCCCTAAGCCTATATCCTAAACAGATACTGGAACTTCGCGAAGAAGCGCTGGGACGAGCGGTACAGCTTCCCTTCCTGGTTCTGATCCCAGTAATCATGCGTCGAGCCGATGTAGAAGATCGTAAACGGATTCAGTTTGTAACTCAACAGCGGCTCGACTGACAAAAACGCCTGCTTGTCGTACTCGCCGGGTGTTCCGGTTGATTCCTTGCCATTCACATATTCAACGACAATCCGCAAAAACCACTCGCGGGTGAACTGGTAGCTGAAGCGGGTACGCGTGACGTAAACGTCATAGATATTCGCGCCGCCATCCGGATGATCCAGCTTGGAATACTCGATCCTAGGTTCGATCAGTAACTGTTTGGTCGGCTTAAGCGACAGCCATAGGAAAAGGTTCGTACCGTCTCCCAACACCGCTTCCGGGAGCGCGCCGGAGCGCGCGATATATCGCCCGACATTCGCGTTGACCTCAAACGAGAGGAACTCTGACGGTCGGCCGTTGACACCGAGGGTAGCCCGACGGATCTTGTCGAACCAGACATCCCGGAACAGCTCACGGCTCCAGAGGTACTCCACCCAGACAAATGTCTGGCCGATGAACTGCATCTCAAGATGCGGCACCAGCCATTCATCCTTGCGGGTGCCGTCGAAATCCCACATTCGGCCGACACCGATCGATGGCTCCCATCGCTGAATCAGTCTGCCGTTGCGGCGGAAATTGAGGCCGGTCCAGAGATCGACCGTTCGGTTGTTGTTCCGCGTGACGAACCCGTTATCCGCCCGAAAAGTCGGGCTATGTTCACGCAGATCAAGATTAACGTTCCAAACCCGGGCGCTGCGCTCCAGACTCAGGTAGGTAGCGTGACCCCAGTAATCCTCGCCGTCAAACGCGACACTATGCTTGTTATCCGCAAAGCGAGCGCCGCCCGCACTTTCTGAGAGGAGGGTATCATTCGGTTCGTCGGTGCGGCTTCCGACATACTGCCCTTCGATCCGATAGTTTTTCAGGAATCTGAATGACGCGTCCATGCCGACGACAGACCCCGCGCCGCCGCCTTCGAGACGTCGGTCGGTCACCATCGCGCCAATGAACGAACCATCATTGATCTGATGCTTCGCCCGAACGATATTCGACGTGCTTTTTCCTCCCTGCCAGAGGTACGACCGTTCGGACTGCGGCACCAGCAATGGCGTGCGCTCATCGCGCCCAAGCATGTAAGCCACCGATGTTCCGCCGAATTTGCCGGTCAGTTTGGCGGCAACTTCAGGGTCAGCGATGGATCGAGTATAGATGACATCGATGAACGAGCCGTAGAGGTCGCTCCCTTCCTGGAAGAAGGGTCGGCGTTCTTCGTAGAAAAGCGCGAACGGAGAGTTAACATCGATCTGCGTAGCGTCGGATTCCACTTGACTAAAGTCCGGGTTGACCGACAGTTCGGCCGAGGCGTTGGAGGAGAGACCGTATCGCGCGTTCAATGAAACCTCGGCGTCCGGGTCGCCATCAACAAAGCCTGAATCCGGATGATCGTACGTCCGCAACTGTCCGGATTGGTAAGCGATGATATTCGGCAACAGTTCCAGCCGACTACCGGGCTTGATGCCGCTGATGCCGGTGAGCGTGCCCCATTGGCAGATGAAGCAGGGATCATCACGGTTGATCGCCGCCCAGGAGTACCGGTTGCGGACCTCGCGCTGGCGATCGCGCCAGAAGTTCGCCCGCCAGGTCTGTTCCGGTTTGTCCGGAAAACGAAGGCTCGAGAACGGGATCGCGATCTCTACCTGATAACCGGAATCGGTCACGATACCGCGCGATTCCCAGACAATATCAAACGTCATATCTTCGTTGCCGTCATTTAGCATCCGAAGATCCCCCTGGATGCCGATCGGATTGACAAAGATCTCATAGCCCCAGCAGGCGTCGCCGTACGTGTCGAGCATGATGCCGAAATAATCATCCCTGAAGATCGCGTCTCGATCCCGCAACGAGTAGCGAACCGATTTGGGATCATCGTAGGCGATCAATCCGATATAGAGATAACTCTCGTTGTAGGTGATCAAAGCGCGAGACTCGACCGGCGGTTTGATCTGGTCGCCGGGATCGTTCTCGGTGAAGCCTTCAGCCTTGGCGGCGTCGCGCCACAGCGGCTCATCAAACCGGCCGTCCACTTCGACCGTACCGGTCACGCGTGTGACCTGGAGAATCGGTTTGTATTGCGGCTTGAACAGATCCTGCGTGAAAGCGGCCGGAGGAAAGGTCAAGATGGATAGGGCAGTCATCAGGACCGCATGCGAAAGAAGGCGATAGGTTCTCATGGCGGATTTACGAAATCACTTACCAGAAGTTTCGCCCGGACCGCCATTTAGCTCAGGATAAAAGGGGTAGTTTTGGTTTTGTTTCGGGAGAATAGGAAAAGAAAAAGGGTCCGCACAGCGGACCCTGATATTCGAGAGGTTTGAGCCGTTACCCCTGAAGAGCTTTGATAGCGTCTTCGCGGTTGTCGTAATGCTCGAAAACCGAGATCAAGCGGGTGATGGTCAGCACGGACTCGATCTTGGTAATATTAGCCAGGACCAGACGTCCGCCGGCGTTTTTTACCGAAGTCAGCGCGGAGATCAACATCCCGAGCCCAACTGAGTTCATCCAGTCTGTTTTGGCCAGGTCGAGCACAAACTTCTTTTTATTGCGAGTAACGTACTCATGGATGCGGCCGTGGAACATGGTAGTCTCCTCGCCGCCCATGATCTTACCGGAAATGTCGATAATGACAATCTCGCCCTGGAGGGTGTCTTCAAATTTCATGAGGCTATGCCTTTATACTTTGAGGTTTTCAACTCCCAAGTTGATGGCCAACCTGCTAACCGATAGTGGTGGCGACAGGAAAGGCCACCTAAGATGCCGCCCCGCCTCCTAAAAAGCAAGCCCTTTTTGGACCACTTAACCTGAATCCCGTCCATGGGTTAAGGGTGATTAAGTCAAATCTGATTGCCGCCTGATGAACCGGATGCTATCATGTGAACAAAGGCACCATCTCCAGGGAGACAACTGTGGCGATCAAGACGCGAGAACTGCGAACGGACGACTGGCCGAATATCGAAGAACTCTTCGGTCAACGCGGCGCGTGCGGCGGATGCTGGTGTATGTTCTGGCGCACACCGCACGGCGGGAAGACGTGGCGCGACGCCGTTGGCGAGCCGAACAAAAAAGCGTTTCGCAAACTGATCAAGGATGGTCAGGCGCACGGGATCCTGGCGTTTGATGGCGACCGCCCAATCGGCTGGTGCTCATTTGGGAAACGCGCAGATTTCCCCCGCACCGAAACGATGAAAGCGTACCGGCGCGACGACGCTTCCGAGGTCTGGTCAGTCAATTGCTTTTTTGTGCGGAAAGAATATCGGAGCGCGGGAGTGGGCGAACTGATGTGTGAGGCCGCGGTGAAAGCTATCGCCAAACACAAAGGTAAAGTCGCGGAGGCGTATCCGGTGCCGCTGACTAAAGACGGAAATAAGCTCCCCGCCGCGTTTGTCTATACCGGCCCGGAGGCGATATTCAAAAGAGTCGGTTTCAAGTTGGTTCAGCGCTTGTCCTACAGCCGACCGCTCTACCGAATGACGATCTCCGGCAAAACGAAGAATGCAACTTAAGTAACCTGCCCGCCGTACCAGAACCGGGTTGCCATGTGTAGTTTTTCAGTGATCATTCGACAACTTTGTGTCCTGGTCGGCGCCGGGATGATGATCGCCGGTGTCTGGATGCCGCTCTTAGGGATGAAGATCTTCCATGACGAGACCTTTCTCGATCTGAGCGCGACCGGCGCTGCCAGCCTTATCGCGCTGGCGGTCGCCTCGGCACTGCTGGCGATCTTCCGCAAAT
>JAMPYH010000259.1 GCA_023700785.1 Candidatus Zixiibacteriota bacterium | reverse complement strand
GCAAATCTACAAGTATGTGGGATCGCTCGGAAATTGGATCGCGGCAGTCGTGTTGTTGGTTATCGGCGTGCGGCTTATCTGGGAGCAAAGCAAACCGGAAACGAGGTCATGGAACGGAGACCCAACTCGCGGCGCGAGCCTGCTCCTGCTGATGTTCGCGACTTCCATCGACGCCCTGGCGGCCGGACTCTCGCTCGCGCTTATCGGTGTGGAGATACTTCAACCGTCACTCATCATCGGCGTGGTGGCCGCGGTGATAACGATTGTCGGACTAGTCTCGGGGAGACAGGTCGGGGCCAAATTCGGCAAGATCGCGGGCCTGGCGGGCGGGCTGATCCTGATCGGTCTGGCGATCAAAGCGGTGCTGTAGGGGCAATTCCCGACTTGACAATTTCGCAAAATTGCTAATATCCCGGTGCGGGCATGCCGAAAGTACGGATAGTGATGTATAAGGATTCGAAGGGTCCGGTGCCTTTCGAGGAGTGATTTGGAGCGTTGCCCGAAAGGGGACAAGACAAGTGTTTGGCGAAGTTCACCCACCTTGCTGAGTTTGGACACGCGTTGCGGCGGCCCGATCGCGACAATCTGGGAGATGGTATCTGGAAGCTCAGGGTGAAGTCCGAGAGCGTAAACGTTCGCGTTCTCTATGTCTTCCACCACAGGGAAATTGTCGTTCTGCCGCATGGTATTAACAAGCAACAGGCCGAAGTCCCTCGCAAAGAGATCGCTACCGCCAAACAGCGAATGAAAGAATATCTGGCGAGCCCATCGGCGCATACAGTAGAGGAGTACTTGTGGTGAAAGTGGGAAAGAAAAAGACCAGCGACACGATGGCAATTCTAAAGCACAAGTATTATCGTGCTAAGCCGGAGCGGGCGTCCGCTTTGGAACAGGAACCGCTGAATGCCGGGATCGCCCGCAAAATATACGCGTTGCGCACCAGATCGGGATTGACTCAGGCTCAATTGGCGAACAAGATAGGAACTACTGCGTCCGTGATCTCCAGATTGGAAGGCTCCGACTACGATGGACACTCACTGAACATTCTTCGACGGATCGCCTCGGTGATGGGGATGACACTCGAAGTTCGCTTCCGAGCAAACGTCAGTGCCGCCAGGGGAAAGCAATCACCAAATCGAAAACTCAATGGATTGAATAATAGTCGTCGTGTGGACGTATAATCAGTATGCGATCCGGTTCGTTCAAAGCCTACACCATGCGGATGACGCCGAAAAACAAGGCGCTCGCCGCGTTCGTCATTATCTTTGTGCTCTTGCTGGCGCTCGCGATGCTCGCGGTCGCCGCGGTAGGGGGAGCGATTGCGGCGATCAGCTCCGGCATCGTCGGCGGAATACGCAGGCTGTTCGGCATCAGCTCCGCGCGAATCGGCGCATCTCCGTCCGGCAGGGTTCCTCAACGAAAGTACGACGATCTCGATCCGAGCAAACGGATCGACCCTCCACAAGACTGATCCTTATTTCTTCGTTCTTTCATCGCCCGGAAAGTCCCGATAGAGAGCCGCCTGGGTGCGACTACAGGCCGCGTAAACCGGTATGTGCAAGCGCTCGATCTCACCGGCGCGGGTGGCAACTTCGCCGAAAGCCGCATCGAGTTGCGCCAGATCGCGCGCCGCGACGACTATGTGGAACTCGCCTAATTCGGACGGTCCGAATCCGAATTTGCGTCGGGTCAGAGTGAAGTATTCTATCAGCCCTTTAGCTTTCAAGTTGCCAAGATAGCGGTCCACCGCGTCGCAAAACTCGAGATCCTTATGACTGTCTTTTAAGTCGGCCCAAATGTGCAGATAGTTCATCTTGCCGTTCCCTATGATGGCTTAAGATTGTCGTGCCAAGACTATTCATGCTGCCAGGTCACACCATCGCGCTTACGTTCGACACTCGCGTAAACTCGTCGGGAGATGCGCGGCCGAAGCCAGGGCAGAGTTCCACGGCGATGGCAAGACCTGGCAGAACATACATAGTTCATGCTACAGCTCCGTTCGATAGTTTGAGATTGTCGCGAGCAACCACTTCGCTCTGCCAGGTCACACCATCGCGCTTACGTTCGACACTCGCGTAAATTCGTCGGGAGATGCGCGGCCGAAGCCAGGGCAGAGTTCCACGGCGATGGCAAGACCTGGCAGAACCTGTGCCTGCCTCACGGTCGAACACTATTTTCGTACTCGCTCCTTATCAGGGAAATCGCGGTAGAGCGCGGACCGGAAATCGGTCACCGCGCCGTAAACTTTCCGGTGAAGTTCCTCGATCTCACCGGATCGACGCGCCACTACCGAGAAAGCGGATTCAAGCTGCTCCAGATCTCGAACTGAGATGACAATATGGAACTCGCCCAACGTCTCCGGGCCGAATCCAAACTTCCGGCGTGCGACGGAGAATCCTTCGATAAGGCTCTCGCGCTTGAGATAGCCCAGGTAGCCATTCACACTATCGCAAAACTCAAGATCCTTGTGGCTGTCCTTCAGGTTAACCCAGATGTGGTAGTAGTTCATATTCTCCTTTGAGGTAATGGATGAACAGGAATATCCGAAATTCGTGTCGCATCGTCCAGAGATTTTGAGGGTCCACGATCGCCTTTAATGATCGGGACGGGGTTGCGCCCGGCGCCGGTATCGCTATCTTATGGCAGAGCTACGCGCGAGACCCCCGGCGGATGTTGCCGGGTTGCAGATAGAGGATACGGGGCGCATTGACGCGCCGAGAGATCGTCGAACCAGGGAGGCACACATGCGTGCGGCTATATTCCTCACTACGGTCCTAACCGCGGCACTTGGCGGCTGTCAGCCATCGATCCTGCCATATTATAGTATTACCGATGTTACGAGCCTTTCGGGATTGGTCGGGATCTGGGAACCAGCTGACGGCGAAGAGGAGACCTGGGCTATCACCGGCGATTCATCACGGTATAATATCATTCACAAGACCCCGGAACGGATCAAAGAGTTTGAAATGCGCCTGTTCAAACTGAACGGGAAGTATTTTGGCGACATCGTCCAACCGATCAAGTACTCTCAGGACGCGTTTGACCCCGACCTCTACGCGCAGCAACATTTGCTGGCCCGCCTGATCCTCTCCGGCGACACTCTGCAGGTCGGTATCCTGAACGATGAGTGGTTTGTTCAGATGATCGATGATGAGGCGATCACAGTGCCGTTTGTCGAAATGTCCAGCGGTTATCTCATTACGGCGACCGCCGACCAGATGCGGCCGGTGATCCTCAAATATGCCGATGATCCCGACGCGTTCCCCATAGCGGCACTGGTCCGGGTAGGAGATTAGCCGCGCTCCCGGCTAAGACGACGGATGATCAACTCGCGCGCGGCCTGCAGCGCCTTGCCGCGATGGCTCACCTGATTCTTTTCCTCGAGCGTCATCTCCGAGAATCGCTTGTTGAGCGGCGGATAAAAAAAGACCGGGTCGTAGCCGAACCCTTGATCTCCCTGGACGGCAGTCGTGATCATTCCCTCGGCGACCCCTTCGACTGTCTCAACAGAACTATCTTCCCAAACAATGGCCATCACACAGCGGAACCGGGCGGTTCGTTGCTGTTCCGGTACGCCCGCCATTTCACGGAGCAGTTTGGTGTAATTGTCCTTGTAGGTGACATGCTCGCCGGCGTAACGAGAGGAATACACTCCCGGCGCGCCGCCCAGCGCGTCAACTTCAAGTCCACTGTCATCGGCCAGCGCGGCATGTTCGGTGAACCGGGCGATCGCGCGCGCCTTGAGGATCGCGTTTTCAACGAGAGTGATACCGGTTTCTTCGGGATCCGGAAAATCCAGGAAATCGTCGGCAGTGAGAAGGGTGGCCGGGAGATCCTCCAGGAGATGCTTGATCTCCCGGATCTTGTCGCGATTGTTGGTGGCGAGGACGAGCTGCATGATCAGTAGCGGCTGATATCGACGCGGGTGATATTATCGACCACTTCGCCAAGGAAGCGGGTCGCGACCTGTGAGAACTTCTCGGGAACATCCGAGACATAGAACTTATGCTCGCCATGCGTGTCAGGATGTTTCGCCGCGCCGTCGCGCAACAGCCGCTCATCGTGCATTAACTGACGAGCCACTCGCGCGGTCTCTTCGCCGGAATCGATCAACATTACTTTGTCCCCCATTACATCGGCGATG
>JAMPYH010000258.1 GCA_023700785.1 Candidatus Zixiibacteriota bacterium | reverse complement strand
CTCGTTCCCGGTTCATCCGGATGGCGGCTATATCGGATTTGTCGCTCTCAAGTCTGGGGACTTTACCTTTGATATCACCGCGCATCTCAAGCCGGCGCCAAACGTCAAGAAACATTCTTCAGTACTGGCCAAAGGCTCGGTCAAGGTAATAGTTCCGTCCGCTCCCCGGACGCCTTCACGTGACACCCTGCGCATTACTGGGGCGTATCACCCCCCCAAAGGGGATCTCGCCCTGCGAAGTAATGATCTGCTTGAAGTCGCCTTTCAAGGGACGCCCGGCGCGGTGGCGTGGTTCGCCGTCCCGGGTCTGGTCGATTCGGTTCCGATGACTGAAATTCCTCCGCGGACACAGAGTTTCTGGGGGGACGCGGTCTTTGGCGAGAGCAAGTTGCGCGATTCGGTTCTTCCGGGTGGAGTTTACACCGGATACTATTCCATTCCGCTTTCTGCTCGAATTGATACGGCTCGCTTGCGCTACTACCTGGCATCCTCGAAAACTAAAGCTGTCGATCCGGCTCAGGACATGCCAAAACGACCGGGCGTTGTTTCTGATTCCAGCCTCTACCGGCTGACCTGTAATAGCCCCGAGTTTCCTTTCACGGTCAGGGTCAAGGATTCCATTATTGTCATCCGCCACGGTGTCATGGCCGGCTATCTCGCGACATACCAGCCCAGGGGAGTGGACCTGCTGGTTGTTGGGACGGAAGCCGATTGGTACAAAGTTAAATTATCCGAGAATCAGTATGGTTGGGTCAACTCAGCGCAGGTTGAGCGTTTGCCGAAGGGCGTTATGCCGCCGCGTTCGGAGATCAGATCTGTCCGGCATTTCTCGTATCCGGATAGCGTCGTCTTCCAGTTCCCGGTGATCGGGATGCACCCCTTTCGCTGTTTCGAGGATGACCGCCGCAAACTTCGGCTGCAACTGTTTGGCGTTCTCTCCAACACCGACTGGATACGCTACGACATGCGCGATTCACTGATCGATTACGGTAGTTGGGAACAGCCGGAACGAGACCTGTATGAGTTTACGCTGAACCTCCGCCAAGACATCTGGGGCTACGACTGCTATTACAATAAGGGTAACTTCTGCCTGAAGATCATCCGCGCGCCCAAAGACCTTTCTACCTTGAAAGGGAAGAGGATCGTGGTAGATCCCGGCCACTCCAACGACCCCGGCTCGATCGGTCCCAGCGGCTACACCGAGGCCGAGGCAAATCTCGCTATCGCCTTGGAAGTCCGCGACGCCCTGGTCGCTCATGGCGCGACGGTGATCATGACCCGTCCGGATATGCGTCACGTCGCGCTTGCGGACCGACCCGTGATCGCCAGGGCAAGCGACTGCGACATCTTTGTCTCGATCCATAACAACGCGCTCCCCGATGGCGTCAACCCGTTTGGCGAGTTCGGCACCGCGTCGTTTTATTATCACCCGCATTCGATCGATCTGGCGAAAGCCATTCATACTGAAATGCTCAAAGAGACTGGCCTGCCTGATTACGGCGTCTATCATGGCAATCTTGCCGTTATCCGCCCGACCAGTTATCCGTCAGTACTTGTGGAGTGCGCGTTTATGATGCTCCCCGAGCAGGAAGCGCTGATCAAAACAGTCAAGTTCCGCAAGCAGGTCGCCAAGGCGGTTACCGCCGGTCTTGAGCGATTTTGCAAGGAGTTTGGACATGGGAGATAGTGGTCAATCCTCCGGACCCAAGCAACCCTACTGGGTGGTCTATCTTGGACTTCTGTTGGCTGGAATGCTGATGCTCGCCGAGGCGGCACATTATAATCCGCTCCAGAAGATATCCGCGAAGCTGAGCCTCGGCCTGCTCTATACCGCGGTCGCGCTTTATGTCGGGGATGGCCGCCCGCCGGGATATATCGGCGCGGTCATTATCTGGGGAGCGATCATTGTGTCATTCCTCATTCGGTGAACGAGACAAAAGAAAAGGCGAGCAGGGTGAATCCTGCCCGCCAGTGGAATGCTTCGGAAGCGACCCGGTTTTACTTCTCTTTCTTACCCTTACCCTTACCCTCGCCCTTGCCGTTGTTGTCGGCATCAGCGCGTTGTTTTGAATTCTTCGACTTGGCCGCCTTCGCCTGAGCTTTCGCTTTATCGCGATGCTCCTTGGCGTTCACATTTACATGCGCGAAGTGCTTTCCTTCGGCGCGCCACTTGATCACCTCGTCAGCCTCGATGCCGTACAGCTTCGACACCATCCGGAGATTGACCAGGTTCACAACCTCGACATCAGACAGCACGATCTCCCGCCACTTGGCGCGGGGATGCTTCTTGAAATAGCCGTAAGCCTTGCCGTAGGGCGGGCCGGGGTCGCCCTTGACCGGTACGTAATAGATCTCCGGACTGAGGCCGAAGTGAAGCGTGATGTCCAGCCACGATTTCCCAAGCTGACGCAGTTCGATCACCGCGGCGGGTTTGACACCGGCGCGTTCGGAGATAAAGAAGATCACCGGCAGCTCTTCGTCGGAGACGCCTTTCTTCTTGATCACGGTCACCGCGCGTTCAGGGACATTGTAAAACTTGCCGATCGCCAGATGGAACTGACGGATGCCGTTCTCATCAATAGTGGCGCCAACGGAGAGGTCTCCCTTTGCTGATCCAGCGACCATCAGCACGAGAGCCAGCAGTATTCCACAAGAAAGTTTCTTCATGACGACATTCCTTTCCTCGGGATACATCATGTATCGGCACCTGAGAGTCAGTCTTTGACGAAAAGTCGATGGGGCAGAGGCGGGGCTCTCGGCCGGATGCCGATGTTTTTGTCTTATCGCTACTTAGCGCAACAGGCGCGGAGAGAAAATCTTTCCGCGCCCGTCTTCCGGAGATTATACGTTTGGCGGCTTACTTCGTTGCGGCCGCCAGATCGATCTTGGCGGCGAGGATGAAGTCGTTCTCGTGCAAGCCTTTAATGGCGTGGGTCCAGATGGTGAAATCGACTGTTGAGTAATGCACGGCGAAATCCGGATGATGCCCTTCAGTTTCCGCGATCTCTTCGACCTCTCGCAGGAACTTCATCGCGGCGCGAAAATCCTTGAATTTGAATCGCTTCTGGATCGTCCTGATCGGCGCGCCATTGTCGGTGATCAGCTTCATCTCCCAACCATCGACACGCGGCATCAACTCCTCGATCTCCATATCGGTCAGTTGCGGCACGCCGCCTTCACAGGGGATACAGCGCTTCTTAGTTAAATCAGTTCTGTCGGCCATTGAGACTCCCACTATTTGAAAGAATCAGTTTATCGCATTGAATCGAGATATTGCTATAACGCATGAGATGGCAGCCCAGGTTCCTCGATCCACCTTTCATGGAGCGGCGACACCCAGGAGTGTTCGGGCATATACCATGTTGCGTCATCTCCTGCTTCGGAACCGATGTACGAGGCTCTTCGCTTTGGTCGGCGATCACCGCGAGCTGTTCCGAAGTGCGACTTGACGCCGTATTGTACGCAAGGGAGCCCGTCAGGTCTCCCGTTCGCGCGATGAATACGTTCGGTCCGTCTTGAGAAGTATGGCGAACGGAGGACCTGACGGAACGACAGCAGCGTCATTGCGAGGAGCATGCCCGCGGTGCCCCACAGCTTGCTGTGGGCCGCGGGCAGACGACGACGCAACCTTGTGATGCGGCTGCAGATTTTAGCGCGGGACCCTTATCAATTTTGACGCCGGCGATTTTTTCTAGAACCAGATTGATTCACCAGCCAAAGTGCTCTCTCATATTCACCGTCAAAATTGATCTGAGTGATATCAGCAAACCGATACCGCCTGGTAACATCAAACTTTGCGCCTGGGTCAATCTCGTGAAGTTGAAATGTCCTGTCCGTCGTAGAAGCAATTTTGCCTATCCAACACTTGTCTCTAGACATTTTCTCCCTAAAAATGGTTACTAACGGGAAAAGCCTATTTGCGGATTCAAGGATACTGCGAGTGCTGACCAGAGACAGTTTTGGCTGCGGGACTGGACCCAGTCTTCTGGCCTTGAGTGCTCGGGCCATCATGCTATTCCACTTAGTCACGACCCGATACCGCTTGATGTCCGAGATTGGATAGACAGTGTACCCATTCAGAAGATAATCACTCACTACCAAATGAATCGAAATGAAAGAATCGGACATTCCGACTACAAAACCACTCGTCGATTCGTCTG
>JAMPYH010000257.1 GCA_023700785.1 Candidatus Zixiibacteriota bacterium | reverse complement strand
TAAACGAGAATCTTCCCGGCTGATAACCGCGCGCCTTTGCTTCGGGGAGAGTCGCGAAGAGATCCCGTATCGGAGTGAAGAGTCCAGTGTAGGTCGCGGGGTTGGAGCGGGGAGTCCGGCCGATCGGCGACTGATCGATATCGATCACCTTGTCGATAAGCTCGATCCCTTCGAGCTTCTTGTACGGAAGCGATGGTGTGCGGCTATTGTAGAAATGCCGCGCCAGGATCCGGAAGAGCGTCTCGTTGACGAGGGTTGATTTTCCCGAGCCGGAGACACCGGTCACGGCGACAAAAACGCCCAATGGGATCTCGGCATCGACCTGCTTCAGGTTATTTCCGGTCGCGCCGTTCAGCTTGAGGATGTTGCCATTAAACTCGCGCCGCCGCTTTGGAGTATCGATCTCCCGCGCTCCGGAGAGGTACTGTCCGGTGATGGAGCGTTTGCTTCGTTTGATATCGTCGGGCGTGCCGCTGGCGACTATTTCGCCGCCATGCACACCGGCGCCGGGGCCAAGGTCCAGCACATAATCGGCGGCTTCGATCGTATCGCGGTCATGTTCCACGACCAATACCGTATTGCCGATATCCCGAAGTTCACAGAGCGTACTTAACAGCTTTTGATTATCCCGCTGGTGCAGGCCGATGGATGGTTCATCCAGAATGTAAAGCACGCCCACCAGCCGCGAGCCGATCTGGGTCGCCAGCCGGATACGCTGAGCTTCGCCGCCGGAGAGGGTCGATGCCGCGCGGCTGAGGGTGAGATAGTCGAGTCCCACATTGCAAAGAAAGCCGAGCCGTTCTTTGACTTCTTTGAGGATTTGCTTGGCGATCGTCCGCTGACGGTTGGTTAGATTAATATCGGTGAAAAACTTCAGCGCGGATTTGATCGACATATCGCAGACGGAGTCGATCGTCTCACGGTCGATGATCACCGCCAGAGCTTCCGGCTTAAGCCGCGCCCCCTTGCAGGCGGGACAGCGGCTGACCGTCATATAATGTTCGATCCAGCTCCGGACATCGGATGATTCCGTCTGACGATAGCGCCGCTCAAGGTGCGGGATCACCCCTTCGAATTTCGAACGGTAGGTCCCCGAGCCGGAACCTTTGCCGGAGAGATGTTCATACTCGAACTTGATCTCTTCTTTGCCGGAGCCATGCAGGATCACCTGCTGGACTTTCGCGGGGATCTGGTTGAACGGCGTGGAGAACTTAAAGCCGTAATGGTTCGCCACGCCGCGCAGCATGTAGCGATACCAGTTCGACATCTCCGCTCCGCCCCAGGGATGGATCGCGCCGTTGCCGATGGAGAGCGTCCGATCCGGAAGCACCAGATCCTCGGAGATCTCCATCTTCTGGCCGAGGCCATCGCAGGTCTTGCAGGCGCCGTACGGCGAATTGAACGAGAAAAGCCGCGGAGTCGGTTCTTCGTAGCTGATATTACAGTTGAGACAGGCGAACTGCTCCGAGTAGAGCAGATCCTGATTCTTGATATTGACCAGGACCGTCCCCTGCCCCATTTTCAGCGCGGTCTCGACGGAATCGGCCAAACGACGTTTGGAACTTGCCTTGACCACAAGTCTATCTACGACCGCTTCGATCGAATGCTTTTTATTTTTCTCCAGCTCGATCTCTGATTCGGTCTCGACCACTTCACCGTTGACGCGGAGCCGGACAAACCCTTCGCGTTTCGCTTCGTCGATAATATCCTTATGCTCCCCTTTCTTGCCGCGGATCAGCGGCGCGAGGATCATCAGCCGCGATCCTTCCTCAAAGCTGAGGATCGAATCAACGATCTGCTCGACAGTCTGCTGGGTGATCGGCTGCCCGCATTTTACGCAGTGCGGCACGCCGATGCGGGCGAACAGCAGACGGAGGTAATCATATATCTCGGTCACGGTGCCGACGGTCGAACGGGGATTTTTGGCGGTCCCTTTCTGTTCGATCGAGATGGCGGGAGAGAGTCCTTCGATAAAATCAACATCCGGCTTTTCCATCAAGCCAAGGAACTGCCGGGCGTAAGCCGACAGCGACTCGACATAGCGGCGTTGACCTTCAGCGTAGATGGTATCAAACGCGAGCGAGCTTTTGCCGGAACCGGAGAGGCCGGTGATGACCGTCAGGGTGTCGCGCGGGATCCTGACATCAATGTCTTTTAGGTTATGTTCGCGCGCCCCCTTGATATGGAGGTATTCTTTATGTTTCTGGTAGCGATTGCCGTTAGTTGCCATGATCTGCTCCAAAGCGAGGTCAACCTGTAATATACCGTCTGGTGAGTTCCGCACCAAGGCCGTTTCCGGTCTGCTTTATCACTTTTGTCCTTGGTGTAACGGCTTTTCGCGCTGTCGGTTCGGCCGGTGTTTGTTTGCGCGAAATCAACGCCCCTTGTATTTCCGGCGGAAGCGCGTATAATCAAGTGAGCAAGAAGGACAACTATGACTACTATAACGGGCACAATGCGGTGGGGCGGAGGAGTTAAGTTCAGCGGTACCAGCACGTTCGGGCATACCATTACCACGGACATCGCGAAGTCCGCCGGTGGCGAAGAATCCGGCTTTCGCCCAACCGAGCTTCTTCTCTACGCGATTGCCGGCTGCACTGGGGTCGATGTCGTGCGGATTCTCCAGAAGCAACGCCAGGACCTGACCGGGCTGGAGATCGAGGTAACGGCCCAACAGTCGGAGAATTCGCCAGCCTATCTCGAAGCATTCAATGTGATCTATCGATTTACCGGTAACAATTTGGATCACAGCAAGTTGCAGAGGGCGGTGGAACTCTCCGAGAGCAAGTACTGCTCGGTTAGCATCACGCTGCGAAAGCCGGTCAAAGTCTCGACGGCAATTGAGATCGTTGAGCAGATTCCGGAATCCAAATGAGGCGGAAACTGTTGTAGCAACAGAACAGAAGCCAGAAGTCCGGAGCACGACCATGACCAGGGATTTCGCATACTCGGTGACAACGGGAAAGCCGTTTGCGGAAGTTGTGGCCGCTTTTGAGCGGCTTGTCCCCGAAAATCAATTTCGCATCCTGCATACGCATGATGTCCAGGCGACGCTTGCACAGAAGAGTTTCCAGCGGGGACCGCTGAAGATCATCGAAGTCTGCAATGCCGGGTTCGCGCATAAGGCGTTGCAGATCAACATGGATGTCGCCCTGTTTATGCCCTGCCGTTACACTGTCTATGAGCAGAACGGCAAAACGACCGTCAGCCTGGCGTGGCCGAGCATGATCAGCCAGATGTTGCCCGAAACTGAATTTCGCGCGCCGGCTGAGGACGTGGAAGCAAAGTTAATCGCGATCATGAAGGAGGCGATCAGGTAGCGGACGCTACCTGGCCGATAAGTACAACTATGAATAGTAGGATCAAAAAGATAGCGCTCTTCTCGGGAGTTGGGGCGACTGTCGGGCTGGCGGTATCGCTCGCCTACAGCGGATTCGGCTCCACGTGACAGATGATGTGCAACCCGTGGTTGACATCAACCATGGGGCTCGTGACCGGTGCGGTCATGTCGCTCGACAGCAAACAGGAGAAATAGATGCCGCTCTATGAATATCGGTGCGCCGATTGTGGCGCGAAGTTTGACGAACTGGTGGCCAGCGCAGACGAAAAAGTGGCCTGCCCGAAATGCCAGTCATCGAAGACGGAAAAACTGCTCTCCGTATTCGCGGCAGCGGTGCCGTCGGGAGCCGGCGCGGGGGCGGAATCCTGTGCTCGTCCCGGCTGCGGCTCCGGCTTTAGCTGAGCGAGCTGATTCTCGAGTGCGGTCGCACTCTGCCGAGGGTCTTCGTGTTAACACGGTGTCGGGTTTCGCGCAGCGTTATCCCGGCCCGCCTCATCTCGCGAAGGCGGAGATCCAGATTCCCTTCCCAGCATTTTCGGCTGAATATCCCGCGATTCACCAGGTATATTCCCTCAGAGGCCGGGTAAGGCTGATCTTCACGAAAGGACAGACAAATGATGCTCCCAGCATACAATACCGCGGGTGGCGCGGCCGCCGCGCATGCCGCATTGGTCAACGCTATCAAGGCGGTCGGCACAATCATCCGGGTGGAACCGCAGGAGTTCGCGAAGATACTGGGGAAAGCTGAGCAACCGCTGGTGGTGCACGGGATCGGCGGCTTCTGGAAGAAGAAACATCAGTATATGACGAATTACCGCGGCCTGAATTTCTACACCGAATC
>JAMPYH010000256.1 GCA_023700785.1 Candidatus Zixiibacteriota bacterium | reverse complement strand
TTTTCTCTGACAGGAGTAGCGCCGAAATACGGATATTCTTTCACGTACGGGCGATTGTCCAGATTGTCCGGTACGCCGTCCCAGTCGGAGTCAAGGTCAGCCGGCTGAGCCTTGGGATCCTCGCGCAGCGGGGCGGTCCCTTTATAGAGGGTCATGACGTACGGCCGCGTATCGATGCGGTCAGCTAGTCCGTCGCCATCCGAATCAACCCCTTCAGCGGCCAACATCGGATGAGACATCGGCTTCTGACCGGCATTCGGGTACTCGGCGACATACGGGCGATTGTCAAATACATCCGGTACTCCATCATTGTCGCTGTCCTTGTCGGACGGCTGAGCGGCCGGATTCTGCCTCTCAGGAGAGCTGTTCTGATAGTAGGTAGCGACAGAGGGACGACGATCCAGCGCGTCCGGCAGGCCGTCATTGTCGCTATCCTGGCTGATCGCCATAGGCGCGGCTACCAGAAGGAGCAGTAAGGTAAGGAGAATTGATCTCACAAAGACCTCCTTGGTGTTTTTATGAGTAAGGGTCTAATATGAATGCATGTTGCACTCGACTTCCTGTGATCAGAGTTACGCCCGCATAAGCGTAACTTGACCCGCAGATTCAGCGCAATCTTAGAAAATCTTGGCAATCACGACGCGTCCAGTCAGGATTCCTTGACGCTTTTATTCGATATTCCCCGCGACGAACCCAAAAAAGCGGAGAGGCAGGGATTCGAACCCTGGGGCCCCTTACGGAACCAACTGCTTAGCAGGCAGCTGCCTTCAGCCACTCGGCCACCTCTCCTCCGATTGTCAGCGTATTTGGTGGGACAATATAGACCCAAGGCATGGGTCAGACAAGTAGATTCTGGGGGAATAACCTATCGCCGAGGCGGCGCAAGTTGCGCCAAGACAATCTGATGCCCGTCTAATAGGAGACAACATTCGCGGAGGTCATCCACTATCTCCCGGTAGATAAGGCCGAAATATGCCCGCACCCCCGAATAAAGGATCTCGTCGGCGCTGATCCGCGCCTCGCGAAGATCCTGCATCGACTCTTCTATCTCCGACTTCTGTTTCTGGAGCGACTCCATCGACGCCGGGAAATCGTGCTGAAACTCTTCAAGCTTTCGAAGTGCCTCGCGACGTTCCGGGGAGAGTTTCCCGTCCAGCTGAAGTCGGTATAAACCGTACAGCGCGTCCTTGACTCGCAAACTATCCGTGCGCAGGCGAGTCATCTCTTTGTTCAATTGATAGTACTTTTGCATCAGTTCGGCGTTGAAGGCGACGCGAAGGACGGTCAGCGTTCCTGTATCAGAACCAAGGATGGCCGACCGGATCTCTTTCACCGCGCGGGTCTCGCCTCCTACGATCTTCCCACGCTTCCCCTTGACCGTGACCGATCCTTTCGCGGTAACCTGACAATTGATCACCTCGCCGCCTACCGTGATATCTCCGCCCGCTTCGATGTTTTGACCTTCGGCGAATTTGACCGTGATATTCCCTTCCGCGCACATCTTGCCGGCGCCGTTGCCGAAGAAGCCGCCCTTGACCATGATGCTCCCCTTGACCATGATCGTGCAATCCTCGACACTCCCATTCACCTCCAGATCGCCATCGACAATGAGATTGAATCCGGCCTTAACATCGCCGGTGACTTTAAGCGAGCCGCGATAATCCACGTTCCCGACATTGTGATCGATGTCGCCGCTGATCACCATCGTGTCCTTGATAGATATCTCGCCGTGTCGATAGACGATAGCTCCGCTGGTCGCGGCGAATAGCGACAACCCATCCTCGGATATCCTGGTATTGGCTCCGTGCCGGAAGGGGAGATCGCGCCCCGCCGCCGCGCCGACCTCTTTGCCGGTCACGGTCATTCCGGGAATGCCCAGTGTCGGCAAAGTGCGTGTCGCCAACAGCTGGTCTGCCTCAGCGTTTTGGATAAAGTTGATATCGCGATAATCGATATGCCCATACTCGTCAACTTGCGGCGAGTGGTTATTGGTCGGGTCGAAGTTGTAATCAAATCGCGTGGATTCCCCTTTTTGCGGCGGCGTTCCATGCGCGATGGCCAGCGGGGTGTTGTAGGACTTGTCTGAAAGCGCGGCTTCGACAACCGGATGTTCCACGCCGTAGGTCACTCCGGCTTTGGTCAGATCATCGAGTATGTCATCAAGAGTTGGCGGAAACTCTCCGTCAGGCGGCGGATAGAGTATCAGCATGGCGGTCATCGCATCCTTGGAAATGGTCACGCGCGAGCGTTGGCGCGTACTTGTCTGGATGCTCTCCGCCACGAAACTCTCTCCTGCTCATCCGACCTTCTCGGCGGACCGGGCCACCGCGGACATGATCCGCCAGTACGCCCGCTCTACCACGAGCGAGATCTCATAACTTTTGAATGGTTTGGTGATATATTCGTCGGCGCCGAGGAGCAGCGCGTCTTTGACCGTAAACGTATCGCCGAAGGCGGTCATCATGATGACGCCGACCTCGGGAAAACGTGACTTGAGGACCTTCAGCAACTCAAAGCCGCTCATCTTCGGCATCTGGATATCCGACAGCACGATTGAGACCGGCTGGCTTTCGAGTATGCTCAGCGCCATGGCGCCATCCTCGGCCGTGATGATCCGGTAGCCGTCGCGCGCCAGGATCTTCTCCAGCAGCGCGCGCATCATCGGTTCATCATCGACGGCGAGAACGGTGATCGTATTCTTCATGTAGTCGCTTCCTCTGCTTCGTTGGTGTGATCGCTATCGTGGACAGATCACACATATTCCCGCGTGGACAGCAGCGCGGAACTGATCTCATGCAGAAAATCCTCCAGCATGACCGGCTTATACAGTACGCGGCAGGCGCCCATCAATCCCGCCTCTCGCACCAATTTCTCCGTCGCGTTCCCTGTGACGATGATCACCGGAAGTTGCGGCGCGACCTTTTTGATCTCCACCAGCGCGTCAAGTCCCGACAGCTCAGGCATCACCAGGTCCATCGTGACCAGATCGTATTTGGTGGCCGACACCTGGCGCACCGCTTCCTCGCCATCCTGAGCCAGGTCGATTTCAAAAGCATTCGACAATGCGCAGTAATCGCGAAATACTTCGCGCACATACCGTTCATCATCCACGATCAGCAGACGAAACGGACGACCCCGGTCCGCCGCCGCGTGGGTCAGTTTGTCGAGTGAGTCTGACTGCATACTGTCTCTTCCTTACTCCGCTTAAAGGTCAGACGCAGCGGCAAACCATGGATAGTTGCGCCACTACGACAATTATCGACAAAACAGGACATTCCTTGACCGAAAATCGACTCCCAGGTCGGCACCCGGCTAACCACGGAGATTCTTCGACTCCGCCAGGGTCGTGAGAATTTCACCGCATTGGTCGAGGATAGATCGAAGTCTCGTCTCCATTCGGTCATGCGGGATGTTCCCCGAGGGAACATCGTAAATCATCCGTTCCATATTCCTCGCCGCATTAAGAATGCCGGTCATTTCCTGGACCACTCGAACTGTTCCGTTGACCAGCTTGATGAAGTCAGGCTCCATCTGGTTGAGCTTTTCGGACTGGGTCTGACTCTTCACCTTGGCAAGATAGATAGCCAGGTTGAGGGCCAGTGTCCGAACCTCTTCGCTTAAGTAGTCAACCTCTTCGACCACCGAGAGCGAGCGTTGATGTTTTCTATCCGCCGCGACAGTTTTCTTAACTTTGACTTCCTCTGCCATCTTCTCTCCCGGGTCCGTTGAGCTATTGTGTGATCAATGACGATTGACGCGCCTGGCCGGACCGCGCCAACTTGAGCAGCGACTGATTCACCGTCCGGATCCGCAACGCCGATTCTTCCATCCGGCGGAGTCGCGACAATTCTTTCTGGTTGGTGGCGGCACGATCCGCGACCAGACATTGGATGTGACCGATGATCACGGATAACGCCTCGTTGACCTCATGATTGAGCGAGACCATCTGATCGGCCACCGCGCCAAGCTCCCTGCCCGCGGCGATCTGCCCGGCGGCATCGGCAAATTGGCGGTTTAGCCGGTCGATCTCTTTGGTGGCGAATTCAAGCCGACGGCAAAACAGGTAGCGTTCAAGCGCGGACGCGATCTCGTCGGTCACCTGTTCGACGATCTCCGCCTCTTCCGCGTCGAGCGCGCCGACATTCCGCCCGCCGATCGCCAACACGCCGATCGGCGCGGTGCCAACGGGC
>JAMPYH010000255.1 GCA_023700785.1 Candidatus Zixiibacteriota bacterium | reverse complement strand
GATATTTGGAAAAAAGTTCATATCCGCCGCAGGCCATTCAAGGTTTAGCTTCTCCAGCCTAACCGACCTATTAACAATAGCTTACACCTATTCAGCGAGCGTAATGGTACGCCCCTTTAGGCGAACTACCCCTTCCCTGGCCATCGATTTCGCAATCTTTAATACCTCTGCCTTGTCCCTCTTTATCCGCCCGGCCAACCAAAAGATATCCACAGTCTTCTGCTTTAATAGTTGTCGTATCACCTCTCCCCGCACCTGTCGCGCGGAGCCTTCAAAACGACCCTGCTTTGAAACCGGCGGGATCCGTGGTAGCCGTCTTGGCAATGCCAGTCGAGAGTAATCCATCAATCCGTTATGCCAATCGCGCGATCTCCCTTTCGGGACCAACCGTTGAGCGAGCGATTCCAGTTGCTCTTTGGTTGTCGTGGGGGGGAGATCGAACTGGTGCAGGAGCACTCGCCTGATGTTGGTATCGATGGTAGCGATATCTTGGTTAAACGCGAAGATCAATATAGCGCGCGAAGTATATGGCCCGATTCCGGGGAGCTCTTCAAGTACTTCGGGCTGACGCGGCAGCTTGCCATGATGCTTCTCCATAATCGCTTTCGCCAGTTTGCCGAGCATGAGCGCGCGACGATTATACCCGAGCCCGGACCAGGCGTGCAGCAGTTCGCGAGTACTCGCAGTCGAGAGAGTTCGCCAGTCCGGCCAGAGAGCGATCCAGGCTTCAAATTTGGGAATGACCCGTTCAACTTGCGTCTGCTGAAGCATGATCTCCGAGACGGTGATCCGATACGGATCTTTAGTGACGCGCCAGGGGAGTTTGCGCCCATGTTGCGCGTAGAATCCAAGGACCGTGCGGCGAAACGACGCGATCCGGTGATACGGTATTGACGCCGACCCAGCCATGCGTTATTCCGGCAGCCGGGTCCGGAGCTGATGCCACCACGCCGCGGCCATACCGAAGAGCATCGCCATAATATATCCCTCCTGCGCCCAGGTCCAGGCGCGCATGAAGAAGATGGAGAGCGCGAAAACGATCATGGCGATACAGATCGCGCCGGAGATCTGGGTCTCTTCCAGAGTCAGTGCGCGGCGGAAAACATTACGACCCATCCGCAGTCCGGATCCGGTCACCGCGAGCAATCCGATCACGCCTATGATGCCGGTCTCAGCGAGGTAATGCAGCACGACATTGTGCGCGGACATCCCGCGAATGTAGTACCAGACCGGGGCCGTCTTGATCTGCGGGACTACCTGGTCGACCAGGTTGAAATTACCGATGCCGATGCCGACTATCGGGCTGGTGAGCCAGGCTTTGAACGCGGCGGTCCAGAGGACTATCCGGAGGGCGATCGTCCCTTGAGGATTCATCAGCGACGCCACCAATTCCTGGACCCGTCCGACAAATCCGACCAGCAGAGATGAGCTGAAGATGGTCAAGGTCGCGCCGATGATCGCCGCGACCAGGATGACCTGATTGATCGAGTGGCGGGCCGCGTCCATTTTCTCCCGCCTGATCTTGCGGTAAGCGAGCCAGATAAGGACGGGGACCGCGAGCGCGATAGCTACCAGCGTGCCGCGCGAGCCGGAAGCGACGACCGCCAGCGCGATAAGAATGATCACGACCGCGAAGCGGAATCGTTCCGCGCGACCGCGCGACCAGATCAGGAACGCGAGCGCCATCGGGAGCGCGGTCATCGAGTAGTTCTCAAAAGCGAGCCAGGCCGGGCCGAAAACGCGCTCGGCTCCTCGGTGGTAGAGAAACAGCGCGATATTTACCGCCGAAAGAGCGCCGACCAAATAAATGTAGAAAAGCAGCACCTTGCGCACGCCCAGCCGGCAGGTCATGGTGAAGATCGCCCGGAAGGCGAGGAAGATCACCAGAATGCGGATCGACGGCACGACAGATTCCTGGATCCGGTAGGCGAACAGAGCCGATAGCCAGGTCGCGCCGATCAGCATGAGGAATGGGATGTCGCTTGGCGTGCGAACGACCTCGGTCTCTCCCCTGAGCATGAACTGGATGACCAGTCCGACAACGAGTAATGCCATGGCGATGTCGAATGCCCAAATAGCGCCGCCGGTCAGGTGGTACGGAAAGTAGATCGGGACAGCCAGCATGAAGATGTAAAAGGCGACCGTGGGAGAGATCATCATCGCCAGGACCAGCGGAAGCGGCGCGATGATAGCCGCCGGGAGGTTTTTTCCTATGAGCATCAGGATGCCTACCGGCAAAAGCCAGCAGATTATGCCGACCACTGTTGCCCGCTTGAGGTCGATGGAGTGTGAGTCAAACGTCGTGCTGGTCATCGTCGTCCTTCTTTTAGAACATAGCCAATTCACAGTCGCGGGTCAAACAGTCGGTCGCGCTCCCAGGCTCGGGATTTACCAATCACATTGGGTTAGCAATTCCGCAAATCACCTTGACACCGGACGGGGTGAGCGACTATATTGAGGTATGCAAGGACGGCTACTGTCCTTCATCACCCCCTCACCCTTCTCTGCACAGACAACAGAGCTTTGCGCAGGCAAAGCTATTTACACTCTTAAAACCAAGGAGTTGTTTTCATGCGTAAGTTTTTCTCAATCCTGGCAGTCGCGCTGATCCTGGTGGCGAGTTCGAGTGACCTCGGTCAGTCGAAATCTCGTCCCTACGATCCGGGCGACATGATCAACGGTTCCCCGACAGAGGATCATCCGTGGGGAGGCGACAACACTGGCGGCGGCGGGACGACAGGCGGAACTGGCGGCGGGACGATCTCGACCCGGCCAAGCTACACGGCGTCCACCGGCTACCTGATAATCGATCTGTTCTCCAATCATCTCTTCAAGAGCACGTTGTTTCAAAACAGGTTGCATCGCGGGTTTGACCGTCAAGTCACACCCGAGCCAACTGTCACCCCAACCGCGGGCACTTCACAGTCTAACTAAGGGTAGCACCGTATGAAGATGCATGAAACCACAGGCCAGGGATTCTGCGAATCCATCGCCCATTTCATGACGGCGCTGCTCGAGCAACGAGATTTCGCGGCTGTCGTGAAGCAGTACGAGCATAATCGCTCGCTGCTCGATGAGGTGGGTGGATCCGCGGCCGGCACGGTCTTGCACCGCGCCGCCAGCGCCTATGCGTCTCTCAGCAACTACCCGTCAGCGCTCAAGACAGCGCGTCTCGCTCAGGCGATGATCGCCGCGGAAGGTGATACCCTTCTGCTGGCAGAGATCTTCGTCACCCTGGGCGGCGTGCTTCGCGACCTGGGTCAGTTGAGAGAAGCGGAAAAGGCGTTCCGCGATGCCGAATCGATCTTTCGCCGTAAGGACTGTCTGGAAGGGCAGAGCCGCGCGCTCAACCATCTGGCGGGATTATTCTATCGCCAGAATGAGTATCGCAACGCGCTGGCGGTCCTGATGGACGCGGTGGAGATCGCCCGAAAGAACGGCGACAAAAAGAAGCTCGCCTTTATGATGGGGAATATCGGCCGAATCCACACATTTACGGGTGACCTGGCCGAAGCCGAGCGTCACCTCAAGATCAACATCGAATTGTCAAATGAACTGTCCGACCAGATCGAGGTCGCGCGCGCGTATCTGTCGCTGGCGTATGTGTACATCCAGTCGGCCGACTATGTCGCCGCCGAGTGGGCGCTGGGCGAAGCGTATCCGCGCATTGTGATCTCGGTCAGCAAAAAGGACGAGGTCTGTTATTACACCTATCTCGGCGAGTTGCAGTATCGCATGGGACGTTTCGATGAATCGAAGGCAACTCTCGAGCGCGCGCTGTACCTTGCGGAGGAAGTAGCCCCGAACACCACCTTGGCCGCGCGCGCGATGCGTCACCTTGCCGAGTTGGCCGTGCGCACCGGCAACACGCGCGTCGCTTCGCGCTATGTCGCGAAGGCGATGCCGATTTTTGAGAAAGCGAACGACAAGGTCGAGACCGGCGCGCTCTGGAAAGTAAAAGCGCAGATCGCCGAGCAGTCGGACCTTAAGGACGAAGCCGTCAAGGCGTTCAAGCGATCGCTTGACCTTCAGGCTGAATCCGGCGTGCGCTGGGAAAAGGCCGAGACTCTGCTCGCGGCGGGCTGTTCAACCGCGTTTTCTTCACGCGAACGGATGACCTATCTCTTCCGTGCCGAGGAGTTTTATGCTCGCTGCCACATGGTGCGGCGGCATGACGAGATCGGCAGGATCATCCACGCGCAGGACAACCGG
>JAMPYH010000254.1 GCA_023700785.1 Candidatus Zixiibacteriota bacterium | reverse complement strand
CGTTGATCTCACGAACAGATCGAACAGAATCCCCACTGCGAACCCTTCATGCCGTTGACTGCCAGGCATGCAGCTCTAAGGAGGAGTCTTATGACACGGAAGTTTTTTCGCGGTCGATTCCAGATCCCCTCTTGAGACGGCCGCGGGAAAACAAGCGAATGGCAGACCGTACGCGCGCTGAACTCTGTCCGTTCAGCAGGCGATACGGATCGATCGCGAGCATCGGCTTTCGGCCCACCGTGCGGTAGCTACACTGTCACGGATCACACGCTTACTTTATCGAATGCCGAAAGATCGTGGCGAGATCGATGAGGAAGGTTACGCGGAAGGAACAGTTCTCCGCGAGGACAGATTCGCAGCACAATCGGGCCTGGCTCTGCTTTGGTGGAGCCAGGTTTTTTGTTGGCTCAATAGTCTGTTGTCTCTCCCCCATATAGTTCTCCCGCAAACAGCCTGAATGCTGGTAGTCAAAGCTTTCCAGTCGGCGCAATAACTGCACAATCTTCCGCGTAAGTCGTTCTCCCACAATAACCTTAGGCGACCTTTTCGGGTCGCCCAATATCAGGGCATCCGGCTTGCATTTCTGATGGCGAACGGAAGGAACGCAAGGCAGGTCGCCATGAAAGTCAAGTTTACGCTGACGATGGATGATGTGGTGGTGGATGACAAGTGCATCGACCAGATCATCATGGACTGGGAGACCGAGATCGACCAACAGAAGATCCTCGAAGTCTCGCACCAGTGGATCACGACGCAGAACTTTCTGACTCAACGTATGGTCGGCCTGACGCGCGTGGGAGAATCGTCGCTGACAATCGAACCGCTCGAAGAAGCATGAGAGACAAATAAGGCATGACCAACGGCATGCTTTCATCGGTGGGCACGGCGATGTCGGCATTTGCTGTCGACATGCAGACGCTGTTCCTTCCGCTCAAAGCAACCATTCAGACGCAATTCGGTAACAACGGCCTGATCGCCTTCTATATCACCCTGGGCGTCCTGGCCTTTTTGCTTGTCTATAAACTGATCCAGCTCGCGTTCGCGGCGCTGAAGTTTGTGGTGCTGCCGTCAATAGCGCTGGCGTTCCTGGCGACGCTGATCTTCCCGCTCTCGTTCGCCGCGATCCTCCCGTTCACGGTCGCTGGATGTTCGCTCATCCTGCTATTCAAGGGGTAGTCCAACAGACTATTGGCAACTGGCGAGAGAAATCACGCGAAAAGCGCGCGCCGGTTCTCGTCGGCCCGGGGTAATCTAAAGCGCTCCATGCGGATAACAGGAGATCTCCAGACGGCAAACGGCTTGCGTTGATTGCAGAAAACGACCGCGTTGACCTCACGGGGAACTATGGACGAAACAAAAACATGTATCAACTGCCAGCGCGACCTGATCCAGCGCAAAGGGGCGTGGATCTGCGAAACGTGCAATACGCAAATTGACGCGGTCTATGAAGAGATCATCGAATCGGTCGAGTCCGACGAGTACCTGTTTATCGAATGCCCCGGCGCCACGCTCTATGAACCCGGCACCAACAGCGTCATCGGCGGAGTGAAGTTCATCAACGAAGATGACCCATTCATGGGGTATCGGATAATCGGCGAGCCGGTCTATGCCCCTACACATACCAAACGGCGCAGGATAAAACGTGAAGCGCTCGGGAAGATCCGCCGGTGCCAGGGGTGTCAGGATTACACCATCCGGATGCGCCGCCCCGAGGGGCCGGATTTCTTCATTCCGTCGCACAAACATCCGGGGAGAACGAAGCTGAAGCCGGTCACGCCTCGGTCGACGCCGTGATCCTTTGAGCCATTCTGCGGGGCCGCTCCACTAGCCGGCCCGCAACTTTTTGAGACGTCGGTTCGTATTGCCAAATACGAACTGACGTTTTCTTTATCCCCACGGAGGGTACTCTGATGCATTCCACATTACGCGGGATCGCGGCGATCCTTGCCTGCGCGGCGCTGTTCACGTCAACCGCCGCGGCGGACAACTGGAACTTCTTCGACGGCAAATTCGGCTCCGGCCAGAAAGGCTCGGGGAAACTCGAGACGGAGGAGCGGACGGTCGAGCCGTTCACTTCGATCGACATGTCGATCGGCGCCGACCTGATAATCACGATCGGCTCGCCGCAGAAACTGACGGTCACGATCGACGACAATCTTCTGGATAATATCCGCACCAAGGTCCGCGGCAGGACGCTCGAGATCGAATCGCATGGTTCGTTCTCGACGCGGAAGAATTGCGTGATAGAGATCACGGTCGCGTCGCTCGAGGAACTTGAGATCTCCGGCTCCGGCGAAGTGACGCTGTCCGGGCTCGACGAGAAAGAGTTCACGTTCGACCTGAGCGGCTCGGGGAGTTTTGAGGCAACCGGCAAGGTCGAACAGCTCTTTATCGAGTTGAGCGGCTCCGGCGAGGTGGATACGCGCGAACTTATCGCGCAGGATGTTGAGGTCGATATCAGCGGCTCGGGGAGCGCGGTCGTTTTCGCCGCGAACTCTCTGGATGGCGATATCACCGGCAGCGGGAATATCAAGTATATCAACGAGCCTGAGCATGTCAGCACGCGGGTGACCGGTTCCGGTTCGATCGATCGCGCGAAGCGATAACCATCGCAAAGCGCCAATACACTGAAGCGACAGAGGCGACTCTGTCGCTTTTTTGTTACGAACTCCCCTTTTGAGAGCCCATCTTTGACCCTCCGCAAGAGCGGATTTTGGAGCGGTTTCACACCTTCGGAACTTGTTGTCTTTTAATGGGATAAACCACGATTTTATGTTGCGTTTCCGTTTAACAAATGGTATCTTTTGGGGTTACAGGATTAGACAGAAATCGAGCGAAATGGCATTGGCGTCATCATCGAAAAAGCAGCCCAAACCGGTCGCCGGCGCGATCGAATCGGCTATCAGTTCCTTCGGCCTCGCCACCAGTTACAACGGCTGGATGGTGGTGCAGAAGTGGGATGAGATCGTGGGCGAGCAGGTCGCGAAGCGGGCGCATGCGTTCCGTTATAGCGACGGGGTGCTGTATGTCGCGGTCAAAGATTCCGCCTGGCGGCAGAATCTCTCCATGGAGCTCGGGAATATCATGGGACATATCAGAAGCTACCCATTCGGCCGCGTGATCAAAGAGATCCGGCTGGTGGCGAGCGAGAGAGGATTATAAACGGAATGGCGACTGAGATCGACGACGTAGTCAAAAAGAAAAGGACGGCGAAAGTGACCGACCAGACCACCGAAACCAACGGGAATGGGAACGGCAATTACGACGCTTCAAGTATCACCGTCCTGAAAGGACTCGAAGCGGTTCGTCGGCGTCCAGCGATGTATATCGGCGATGTCGGCCAGCGCGGCCTGCACCACATGATCTACGAAGTGGTTGATAACTCCATCGACGAAGCGATGGCCGGCTACTGCGACAGGGTGATCGTCGAGATCAACAAGGATAATTCCATCACCGTCACCGATAACGGTCGCGGTATCCCGGTGGAGATCCATCCGGAGCAAAAAGTCTCCGCGCTCGAAGTGGTGATGTGCACGCTCCACGCCGGCGGTAAGTTCGACCATGATTCCTACAAGGTCTCGGGCGGTCTGCACGGTGTCGGCGTCTCAGTGGTCAACGCGCTTTCCCAGTGGTGCTGGGTCGAAGTCCAGCGCGACGGCGAGGTCTGGAAACAGGAGTACAAGCGGGGCGTTCCTGAATACAGCGCGAAGAAAGTCGGCAGCTCCAAGAAGACCGGCACCAGGACCTGCTTTCTGGCCGACGACGAGATATTCTCCAAAGTTGAGTTCAAGTTTGATATCGTGGCGTCACGCCTGCGCGAGCTGGCGTTCCTCAATAAGGGGATCACGATCGAGTTGAAAGACCTCCGCACCGGCAAGGAAGAGGTCTATCAGTACAAAGGCGGTCTGGCCGCGTTTGTCTCATATCTGAATGAGAACAAGGTCGTCCTCTACAACAAGCCGATCCATTTCCAGCGCGCCAAGGATGATGTCGAGGTCGAGGTGGCCGTGCAGTACAACGACGGTTATTCTGAGGCGGTCTTCTCGTACGTTAACAATATCAATACGATCGAAGGCGGCACGCACCTGACCGGATTCCGGACCGCGCTCACCCGTTCGATCAACACCTACGCGTCGAAAAATAATCTGCTCAAAAAAGATTCGGTCTCGCTCACCGGCGATGACAACAAGGAAGGTTTGACCGCGGTGGTCTCGGTGAGAGT
>JAMPYH010000007.1 GCA_023700785.1 Candidatus Zixiibacteriota bacterium | reverse complement strand
GATTTTCACTAAAGGGACGACCGAGGCGCTTAAACTCATCGCTTAATCCTGGGGCGAGCAGAATATCAAAGCTGGCGACGAGATCGTCATCACCGAGATGGAGCACCACGCCAACTTTGTGCCGTGGGTAATGCTTGCCAAGCGGAAGAACGCGATCATCAAGCGTATCCCGATCACCGTCTGCGGGCATCTTGACCTGAGCGATATCGACACGATCATCACGCCGAAGACCAGGCTGGTCGCGTTCGCGCATGTATCCAACGTGCTGGGGACGATCAACCCAGTGGAACAGATCGCGGCCAAGGCAAAGGCGGTCGGCGCGGTAGTGGTGGTCGATGGCGCGCAAGCCGCGCCGCATATGACTATCCGCCCGGCCGAGTACGGGATCGATTTCTATGTCTTTTCCGCTCACAAGATGCTTGGGCCGACCGGCGTGGGCGTTCTCTGGGGAAAACGCGAGATACTGAAAGCGATGCCGCCATTCAACTACGGCGGCGAGATGATCCGCGAGGTGTCGTTTGACCGGATAACGTTTAACGACCTCCCCTGGAAATTCGAGGCGGGGACGCCGAATATCGCCGATGTTATTGCCTTCGACGCCGCCTTGACCTATCTTGAGTTCCTGGGCATGAACGCTATCCGGAATCACGAGATACAATTGACCAAATACGCGATCGACCGGCTGACCAGCTTGAAAGGGATCGAGATCCAGGGACCGATGGAAACCGGGACTCGAGGGGGCGCGATCTCATTCACTGACCCGAATATCCACCCGCATGATATCAGCACGTTTTTGGATTCACGGGGTATCGCTATCCGCGCGGGACATCACTGCGCCCAGCCATTGATGCGCACCCTGGGGAAAGTCGCCACCGCGCGCGCCTCGTTCTACATCTACAATACTGAGGCCGACATCGACGCGCTGCATGACGCCCTGATCGAGATGAGAAAGTACTTTGGCGTATGACACCATCGCTTGACGACATGTACCGCGAGATCATCCTCGACCATTACCGGTCGCCTCGCGGCAAAAAACCGCTGGAACACTCGGATATCACCACCAGGGGACAAAATCCGTCCTGCGGCGACGAGATCTCCCTCGATGTTGAGATGACCGACGGTGTGGTCAAGGATGTGCATGTCAACTGCCACGGCTGCGCGATCTCGGTCGCGTCGGGATCAATGCTTGCTGAAACGGTCAAGGGGCGCTCGTTCGAGGAAGTCCGGCGGATCGCGGAGGTCGTTCGCAAAATGCTCAAAGGCGAACAGGTCGAGATCCCTGATGACCTCGGCGATATTGACGCGCTTAAAGGAGTCAGGCAATTTCCGGTCCGTATCAAATGCGCTCTGCTTGCCTGGGTGACGCTCATCGAGGGGATGAAGAGCTATGAGAACGGCAAGTCCGAAGCTTCAACCACAATCTCTACCGAAGATGACGAGCCAAAATAATGACAGTGCCGAGTAAAGAACAGATCATCGAAGTACTCAAGCCGATCCATGACCCGGAGATCCGGATCGGGATCGTGGACCTTGGGCTGATCTATGACGTTGATATCAATGACGATGGTGTGGCCAGGATCAAGATGACCTTGACCACGCCAGCCTGCCCCTATGGGGAGATGTTGTTGGCGATGGTTCATCGCGAAGTCGAGCAAATGGAAGGCGTCTCCAAAGTCGAAGTTGTTCTGGTCTGGGATCCACCGTGGGATCCCAAAGAGATGTGCTCCGACTACGCCAAGGACATGCTCGGCATCTGGTAATGTGATAATTTCTGCCTCAAGATCTCAGTTTATTATTCGTTAATTTTGGGTTAGCATGAGGGACGGTACGGTTACCATTCCCTCAATGTGAAAAAAAGCGCGATGAAGTGAAACCCGCCGGACTTCGGTCCGTACCTATCGGGAGTATTTAACGGTTGCCGGGAATCAAAGATGGAAGAAAACAGACCCAAGCCAGACCTCTCCGCCCTCCGCATTTCCAAAGAAAAACGCTATGAAGATCGCCCACGCAGTAAAGCCTGGCGCTGGCTCGGTCTCGCGGCACTATTGGCGGTCGTTGTCGTTGGATTTCTGATATTCAGGAGTTCAGTCACTCCGGCGGCCAAGATCAAAGTTGGCATTGCTACCCAGATCTCCGGCTCGGACGCCGCGGCCAGTCTTGTCGCCACCGGCTATGTGGTCGCGCAGCGCAAGGCCGAAGTCGCCTCTAAAGGAACCGGCCGGCTGGTGAAACTCGATTACGAGGAAGGTGACACCATAAAGGCGGGCGCGGTGATCGCGGTGCTGGATAATCAGGATATACAGGCCAATTTGCTTGTGGCGCGGGCGCAGCTCGAGCGAGCCAAAGTTGACACGCTGAATGCCGGCCGCGCCTACCGCCGCTATCAAAGTCTCGCCGAGACAGGCGCGGTGACCACCGCGGAGCTCGAGACGGCGGAATCGAACTACAAGACTGCCCTCGCGGCAGCTGCCGGAGCCGCGGCCGCGGTTACGACAGCGGAAGTCAATCTTGAGAATACCTATATCCGCGCGCCGTTTGCGGGGACGATCCTGACTAAGAACGCCGAAGTTGGCGAGATCGTCGCGCCGTTCGCGTCATCGGCATCGTCCAAAGGCTCGGTGGTGACACTCGCCGATATGACCTCGCTCGAGGTTGAGGCGGATGTCTCCGAGGCGAATATCAACCGCGTGCAAGTAGGCCAGCCGGCTGAGATCGTGCTTGATGCGTATCCTACTGTGCGATATGCCGCTCTGGTGAAGAAAATAGTCCCGACCGCGGACCGTTCCCGGGCCACCGTCCTGACCAAAGTCGCATTTAGGCAGATCGACGAGAAGGTATTGCCCGAAATGTCGGCCCGAGTTAATTTCTTTCTCGACACCACCGCAGCTTCGTCCGCCAACGCCACGATGCTCGCCATTCCGCGAGACGCTGTCACGTCGCGTGACGGTCAGAAAGTGGTCTTTCGGATCGAAGGCGAGTCGGTGACTCAGGTGTCAATTCAAACCGGGCGTGAACTTGGGAAAATGGTCGAGATACTTTCCGGCCTCACCGCCGGAGACCGAGTGGTCCTCTCCCCTCCGGGCAAGATGATCACCGGCCAAAAGATCGAAATCACATCTTAAGATAAGGTTTTGTCGCTATGGCTCAGACTATGGTGCAGGTCAATAATGTCTTCAAATCATACTGGCGCGACACGATGGAGATTCCGGTGCTCCGGTCCATCTCCTTCGATATTCCCGAAGGCGAGTTTGTCGCGCTGATGGGGCCATCCGGCTCCGGCAAAACGACGCTGCTGAACTTGCTGGCCGGGATCGATAGACCGACCCAGGGAAACGTAACGGTCGCCGGCTCGCAGATCTCCGGTCTTTCTGATTCCTCTCTCGCCCGCTGGCGGCATGACAACATCGGCTTCATTTTTCAGTTTTATAACCTCATCCCGGTGCTGACCGCGTTTGAGAATGTCGAACTCCCTCTGCTGTTGACCAAACTCTCCAAGGCGGAGCGGAAGAAGCAGGTCGAGCTGGCGCTCGGTATTGTCGGGCTGGCGGATCGGATGAAGCATTATCCAAATCAGCTCTCCGGCGGCCAGGAGCAGCGTGTGGCGATCGCCCGCGCCATTGTCACTGACCCCAACGTGATCCTTGCCGACGAGCCAACCGGCGACCTCGACAAAAAGTCGGCTGAAGATATCATGGAACTGCTGAGCCAGCTCAATGCCCAATATAAAAAGACAATTGTCATGGTGACGCACGATCCCCGCGCCGCGGAAAAAGCGCATATCATTCGCCGCCTCGACAAAGGCGAGCTGGTCAACGGGGACGGCGCCAGGTGAAGTTCTTCAAACTGACTTTCCGCAATGCCGGTCGCCACAAACTGCGCACCGCCCTGACCGTTCTGGGCATGGCGATCGCGGTGATGGCGTTCGCGGTGATCCGCACCGCCATTGAAGCGTGGTACAGCCAGGCGTCCGCTTCGTCACCCAATCGACTGGTGGCGAATAATAATGTCTCGATCATATTCACCCTGCCAATATCGTACCAATCCAAGATCGCGGCGGTCCCCGGAGTAACATCGGTCGCGCACGCGCAATGGTTCGGCGGCGTCTATGTTGACCCCAAGAACTTCTTCCCGAAATTCGCGATCGAGGCGGAACCGTATCTCGCGATGTATCCCGAGTTCTCCCTCCCCCCCGACCAAAAGGAAGCGTTCCTGAAAGAGCGCAATGCCGCGATCGTCGGCAGGAAGCTGGCCGATCGTTTCGGCTGGCAGGTAGGCGACCAGGTGCGCATTACGGGTGATATCTTTCCGGGAGATTGGGATTTTGTCATTCGCGGCATCTACACCGGGATGAAAGACAACACTGACGAAGGCTCGTGGCTATTTCATTACCAGTATATCGACGAACGGATGCGCCAGGAGTCGCCCGGAAGGGCCGGTCAGGTCGGTTGGTTTATGATCCAGATCGACGACCCGACCAAAGCGGCCGAGATATCTGGAACTATCGACGCGCTCTTCAAAAACTCCGCGGCCGAGACCAAAACGCAGACGGAAGAAGCGTTCGCGCTCAGTTTTATCGCGATGTCCGGCTCTATCATCGTCGGGATGCAGATCATCTCGGTCATGGTTATCGCCATCATTCTGTTGGTGCTGGCCAACACCATGGCGATGACGGCGCGTGAGCGCACCAGCGAGTACGCGGTGCTCAAGACGCTCGGCTTCAGCGCCGGCAAGATCGTCGCGCTGATCTTTGGTGAGTCTCTCTTTATCGCGATACTCGGAGGAGCATTGGGGATCGCCCTGACTTTTCCGATAGTCGGGCTGATGAAAGTCGCCATGTCGGCGTTTTTCAGCGCTTTCCCCTTGCCGCCGCTTACCTTTATTCTCGCCGGAAGCTCGGCGATCCTGGTCGGCATTCTTGCCGCGCTGTTTCCCGCGTCCAAGGCGATGCGCACCTCAATTGTAGATGGACTGCGAGTGATCGACTGAGGTTAAAACTATGCCAAAACTATTGGGATATTCATACAAAAACAGCTTCGCGCGAAAACTGACCTCGATCCTGACCCTGTCGGGCATCTCGCTGGTGGTGTTTGTATTTTCAGCGGTACTGATGCTCTCCAATGGCCTCAAAGAGACCCTGGTCGCCACCGGCTCCGACACTAACGCGATCGTGGTCCGCAAAGCGGCAAACACTGAATTGGTGTCGCTGGTAGGCCGATCGCAATCTGACGTTGTCAAGACAGACAAGGGGATCGCCCGCGCCGCCGATGGCACGCCCCTTTTCGCCAATGAGATCCTGGTGCTGATCAGTCAGCCGAAACGTTCCAACAACGATCCATCCAATGTGCCGGTGCGAGGTATCAGCGACGGGTCTATGAAGATCCGGCCGAATATCAAATTGATCGAGGGACGGATGTTTAATCCGGGGACCTCTGAGATCATCGCGGGCAAAAAGGTCGCTGGTAATTTTCAGGGCTGCGGACTTGGCGAGACGGTTCGCTTTGGCATGCGTGACTGGACTGTCGTTGGTCTGTTCGACGGAGCCGGTTCCGGTTTTGAGTCAGAGCTCTGGGGCGATGTTGACCAATTGATGGCGGCGTTCGAGCGGCCGGTCTTTTCATCGCTTACCTTCGCCATCGACCCCGCCTATAATATTGCGGAGATTGAAGAGCGACTGGAAAACGATTCGCGCCTGCAGGTGGATGTGCTTCCGGAGAAGGAATATTATCGTCTCCAGTCGGCGACATTCAGCACCTTCATCAACATTCTTGGCGTTGCGATCTCGGTCATCTTCTCGCTCGGCGCGATCGTCGGCGCCATGATCACGATGTATGCCGGCGTGGCCAACCGGACGGTCGAGATCGGCACACTCCGCGCGCTCGGCTTCTCGCGAAGTTCCATTCTCGGCGCGTTCCTTTTCGAGTGTCTCTTTATTGCGATCGTCGGCGGGCTGATTGGCATTGGGTTGGCGTTTTTCCTCCAGTTGGTCGAAGTCTCCACCACGAATTTCGACACGTTCGCGGAACTGGCGTTTTCGTTCCGGATGTCCCCGACCATTGCCATCGACGCGATGATCTTTTCGGTCATCATGGGCTTGCTGGGCGGGTTCCTCCCCGCCGTGCGCGCCTCACGACTGCGTATTGTCCAGGCGCTGAAAACTCGCTGATCTAGGTCATCATCTGGCGGCGGCGACCGGCTACCGCCAGCACGGCCAGCGCGGCTGTCGCTATCGCGAATGATAGCGTGATCGCCGGAGTGACCTCCGGCGTCGCTCCCATAAAATCAATGAACGGTACCTGGTTCATCGGGCCAATGTACCAAAGCGCCACATAGACTGCCTCAAAGAGTAGCGCCCGACCGGTCCAAACACCGGCCGCCAGCGCGAATGTCGGAATAAACAGGATCCCGACTGACCACGCGAACAGGCTGTTCATCTCTCCCGCCAGAAGGAACCGCGCTCCCATCCCCGCGCCGGCGATGGCGGCAATGATGATGCCGGTCCCCCACATTGCGGGAAGTTGATAGCGAAGAGAATGCGGCGCCGAGAAAATGATCTGTTCGACGCGATGTTTTGGTTCACGCGTCCCCATCGCCGACCAGATCGCGATCGGCCAGATCCAGGCCAGCGGAAGGATATATTGTCGCGCTACGGTCAGCGGTGTTACCAGCGTAACCAGGATCAACGCCGCCATGCCGAAATACCACCATCGATTCAGTCCCCGCGTTGCGAGCCATATCTCTGTTCTCAAGAGCGGAAGGAACGACATTTTGGGAGTGACATCGAGTCTGGTGAGCCGCGCGTGCGTATTGAGCGGCTCGACAACGACAACTTCGCTCGCCGGAGGCTCCGTCCCTTTCGCCTTGGGTGGCGAGATCGACAGCGACTCAGATCGCCTGAAAACAAGTGTCGCGAGCGACACAATACCCAACGCCAACGCGATCCAGACCAGTCGCTCGAGAATGAGCGACGGATGCCAGTCCATCCCGGACCAGACGTAGGTCGCGTTGGTCGCGCCGTCGGTGATTATCTGTATTCCCAGCGAGACATTTTCAGAGAGCACCCCCATAGTTGGCTCAAGCTCTTTCGCCATGCTTTCGAACAGGCGAGTGATACCGGGGAGGTCATTGAGTCCGGTGACAAGTTTTCCTCTCCCTTCGGTCGGCACCAACGAGATGATCAGGATCGCGTTCCAGAGAAAGAAATAAGCGACATTCCCCAACGCGCCGCGAAGCAGCGGCGTTATTTCAAAAAACACGGCAATAGTGGAAATGACCAGGAGCATCGGCAAAGCCATGATCAACGAGGGCGACGCGATCTGCCAGAGATCGATGGAGGTATCCTCCGCGCGGATCAATTGAGTTACCACCGCGGTAACCAATAACGCTCCGACTATCGCGCTCAACACGGCGAAGTTGCTGAAAGTCTTCCCCAATAGGTACTGGAAGCCGGTCAGCCGAGTCGAGGCCAGCAACAGCGCGACATTGGTCTCCCTATCGCGCGCGATCGAGTTCTTGACGAGATAAAATCCGATCAGTGATAGAAAAGTTGAACACATCAATGAGAAAACCGCGCCGATCCAGGCGGAGTTGTAGATGCCTCGATAGTTGCCGATGGCGACCGTCACATAGCCGGCATCGGCCGAAGGGGCAAAGAAGTAGCCGCCGTACAGGCTGATGATCAGCACGATGAAGAAACTTGGACGGCGAACTCGTTCCAAGAAATCCGCCCTCGCTATGTGATACAGTACCGGAAGAAAGTTCATGCGGCGGCCCGTTCTCGATCATACGCGACATACCAGAGGTAGATATCCTCAAGCGACGGTGTCGCCGGCAGAGCGCTAGATCCCGGCGACGTTTCCGACACAATGCGTACCCGCATCCCGTCGGCCCGACGAACCACGGCTGTGACCAGATACTGTTGACGAAGGGTTGACAGTTGTTCCGCGGCAATTGTCATCTCCCAGACTTTTCCTTCCGCCTTGGTCAAGAGATCCTCCGGCGGCGCATGCATCAGCAGTTTGCCGCGATTGATCAGCGCGATGCCGGTGGCGATCGACTCGACATCCGAAACGATATGCGTAGAGAGGATGACGATCCGTTCGCCCGAAAGATCTGAGAGGAGATTTCGGAAGCGGACCCGCTCCTCGGGATCAAGTCCGGCGGTCGGTTCATCCACGATCAGCAACTTGGGATCATTCAGTAAGGCGGCCGCGATGCCGACCCGCTGTCGCATCCCGCCGGAGAACCCGCCAACCTGGCGCTGACGCGCGTCCATCAGATTTACCAGCAGAAGCAGTTCCTCTATCCGTTTTTTCGCGGCAGGGCCATGCAGCCCTTTTGCGGCGGCGAGATATTCCAGAAACTCCTGCGCGGTGAGGTGGGGATAGACGCCAAAGTCCTGTGGCAGATAGCCAAGCACTTCCCGCAGAGCGTTTGGTTCCTTCGTCGTGTCGATCCCATTCCAGCGGACTTCCCCCGCGGTCGGTTTGGTGACCGTCGCCAAAATGCGCATCAGGGTCGATTTCCCCGCCCCGTTCGGCCCGAGCAGACCGAGAATACCCGGTTTCAAGTCGATCGAGAAGTCGCGAAGTCCCCAGACTCCGCCCCTGTACTGTTTGGAGAGCGTACCAATACTCAGCTGCATACGTGAGAGTCCTGTCTGAATGGTGTTTCCCCTCTATACGGATGCGGTACGGAATAAGGTACAGAAATAATCTCCCCACGCAATAGGGCCGCCCGAAGGCTGCCCTATGCACGAACGACAGAAGGAGGAATAATTGAGGAGCTTAATTGGCGTCCTGGCGCGGGAATGGTTCTTCACGGCCGTCCTGAAAGACCGCGATCACACCGGTCACCGAACCGGACGTGTCGCGCTGAAAGCGCAGGCGCAGGTAATCAGCGCTGTTGCCGCCAAATCGGAACAGCTCACGCGTCATCGGGATCAACTCAAACTTGGGCCCGCCCTCGCGCTGAGAATAGAGCCTGCCATTCTCGATAGTAATAAGTCGCGGACCATATTTCCCGGCACATCCTGCCAGCTCGGTTTCCGCAAGCTGGAGCGGATTGTTTTCCGAGGCTATCCGGTCGGCCAGCCAGCGATATTCGCGCTTGCGCGCGTCATCCGTCGAACTCTTTTCGAGAGATTGAAGCGCCTCCAGATGCGCGACCGCCAGAGCTTTGTCGCGGGAAACTTCAATATCCGGTTTTACGCCGACCCCTTCCCAGTTGGTTCCGGTGATCGGATTGATCGCCCGCGCGTACGGCACGCGCGCCGACACTTTGAGACTCGGGAAGGCATAACTATTCACCGGATGCGCGCCGCCGCCGGTATTCTCGCCCACAATCGTAGCCCGCTTGAGATTTTTCAGATTGTAGCTAAACTCCTCCGCCGCGGAAAACGTGTAATTACTGGTCAGCAGATAGATCGGCGCGTCAATCAGCTTTTTCCCCTGAACGCCCAGGCTGGTCCAGAATTGCTGGACGGTGTCTTTCCCTCGCTCCTCGAAACTATTCAAATGGACCGAGTTCTTGAAGAAGTAACTGCTGATAAGCTGGATCATCGACGGATCGCCGCCGCCGTTGTCACGCAGATCGATGATCAGCGCGTCACTGTTCCCCAAAAAGTTCATCGCGGCGACCGCGGTGGCGCCGCCAATATCCGAAGGTGTGAACCCAAGCAGATTGAGATAGCCGACATTCCCCGGAAGGATCTCCAGCTTCTTAAAGCCATAATTGTTGCGGCGTTCTTCCTCCAGATACGCCTTCTCCATTTCGGGAGAGGCTTCCTGGCCCGCGGGTTTCGGATTGGGGTCAAACATCAGGCCAAAATGTCCGTCCTTGCAGATATCCCGCATATCCTTATGCAGCGCCTGCATGAACGGCATCATGTTGCCAAACTCTTTATAACCGCCCGCTTTCAGTTTTTTGCGAACGGCCGTCTCCATCCTTTTGGCGACATCGGGAAACACATACATCCGGTTGACCAGCGCGGCGACACTGTCAATGATCTCCGCCTTGCGGGCATCGGTCACCGGTTCATCCTGATCGGCTGTAATGATCATCTGCGCGTCGGATATCGACGGCGTGATCAGCCCGAGGCCAAGCAGGCAGCCAAGGGTTATCAGGAACGATGTCGCTCTTCGAATCATGGTACTCTCCTTGAAGGCTAGGTTCGCTTTTTCTTTGCTGTCAGGTCCAGGCGCATCTTGATGGATGGCCGATGGTGCTCCCGCTCGGACTGGTCGAACGGTATTTCTACAAATCCGGCGGAACGATAGAGATTAACCGCGGCGGTCAGTTTTGGGCTGGTGTGCAGCACAACCGCGCTTGCTCGACGCGCGCGAGCATAATCCAATGCCTCGAGCAAAAGCCTGCGGCCGATCTGTTGCCCTTGTGCTTTGGCCAGGACCCCCATCTTGGTCAATTCAAACTGTTGTTCAGGCCGTTTGAGCAAGGCGCACGTACCGACCACTTCGCCATCGATCTTGGCAAACAGGATCTGCCCGCCCTTTTTGATGACCCTCCCGACCGGATCGCTCAGGATCAATTCATCCGGCGGCTCGACATCAAAGTACTTCTTCAGCCACTCCATATTGATATCGCGGAAATACTTTTTCATCGCCGGGCTGTACTGGACTACCTGAACCGCCGCGAGCCGCCGTGATTGAAGGCGCGCCATCACCCGCTGGTACATGTCGGTCCGATCAAGTTCCTTTTCTATCCGGGACACCATCGTGAGCAGGTCTTTGCCGGTGGACCGAAGGAGTTCGCGATTCGCGGCCTCTATCTCTTCCCACACCGGCGTGAGACGTTTAACTATCGTTCTGGCTTTTGGCGTGAGGCTGAGCATCCGCTGCCGCTCGTCGCTTTTTCCCTTATTCCCGACCAATAACCCCTGCTTGACCATCGCGTCGGCGATCTGGTTGATCGCGGGATGAGTCAGGCCGAGGGCTCGGGCGATAGCGGTCACGTTCATCGTCCCTTCCTGATTAAGCAGATAAGTGATCGCGAACCAGCGCGGTTCAAACTCCACTTGTTGGGCGTCATACACACGGGTCACATCCCGCATGAGTCGTTCGCTGAGTCGCCGCAACCGGCTGCCGAGCGCCAGCGGTCCCAGTTCTTTGATGAGGTCCATAGCATCCCCGTTTCCACCCGTTTCGGCTCCGGTCCGTCACAGGTCTTTTACGTAAGCACTTACATATTTGTTTCCGGAAGTGCCGCCGTGCGGCAGTTCCCAAGATAGGAGATGCTATCCCTATGCGCTACTGGAGTTTTTCCTTACGGAGCGACCCGGTCGACCAGCAGCCGGATCTTCCGCGCCAGGTTTTCCGCCGACGGCGGATCGTAATTACCGAGTACCGCGATGACATAGTCGCGCCCGTTGTTGGCCTCAACCGCGGCATTTATCCCCGGAGCTCCCCCCGCTATCCCCAGCCCCCCCTGCTTGATTGCCGAGGCAAGGTCCGCGGGCTCGCTCTCGGGAAGTTCCTGGGTAAACATGAACGCGGTGTGACGGCCATTCAGCAGTTTACCATTGCGAAGCGCGCGAACAAACTTGAGCATATCCTCGGCCGTGGAGTAGCCGCCTCCCGCGGCGGAGCCGCGAGCGGGACGGCTGTAGATATTTGAGCGGCGCTGGCCGGTTTCTTCGCCCCCGTCGTTCATTGTGGTATATCCCTGGGCGAGATTAGGGACAATCGCGTCGGCCTCATATGATCCGGTATTAGTCATACCCGCAGGGACACAGATATTGTCATGCACATACTGATAGTAGGTCTGACCGGTCACGGCTTCAATGATCGCCCCCAGCAGGATGTAACCACCATTAGAGTAGCGGCGGTCGGAGCCGGGCTCAAACTCGAGAGGGAGATTGGCGAAAAGCGCGATAAAGGATCCGTTGTCCCGAAATGAATCTTTCGGCGCTTTATCGAACGCCTCGCCAAAGAAATCGCCGATCCCGCCGGTCATCTCAAGCAGATGTTTGACCCTGACTTTGGTGGCCGCGTCCTTATTCGGATAGTCGATCAAATACTGGCCGATCGGCGCGTCCAGACGGATCTTCTCCGACTGAAGTAGTTGAGCAATCGCCGTCTTGGTGAAGATCTTGTTTATCGACCCAAGGTTGTACTTGGTATCTGCCTGATTCGGCACTTTCAGACCGATATCCGCAAAACCGACCGCTTTCCGCACTACTTCTTCACCGTCGAGATCGACGATCACCGAACCGGAAAAACGATCAAGCGCGGCCAACGAATCGATAAGGTGGTTGATCTGCGCGATCGCCTGAGCTTTGGTCAACGGTCTGCGGTCAACGGCCGACGGAGGTTCCTCGAGCAATTCGATGCCTATCCCTGCCAGGTAGTGGGGAGTCGATTGTTCAAACACAAAATCCAATTGCAGCCATTGATCCCGGGGATCGGTGACATAAAGAACGACAAGCGTGTCGCTCACCCGCTCGACCTGTTTAAGGTCCATCCGCGCGATCTCGGCGTGCATCCGGCGAAAGCGCCCAAGTCGCTCCGCTATCGGCCGCCGCGCTTTTCCATCGGCGCTCAGATTGGCATCAAAGAAGTCAGCCATTTTGACCGTATCGCCGGAGTTAAACGCCTCAAGATATCCCAGCGCCCGCTGGCCGCTTCCGCTCGCGCGCAGAGTGGCTTTCGGGTCACCCGCTCGCGGGTCGGCTGCTGCCATCGACGCCAATATGCCGCATACAATTATTAGACATTTCGCCAACTTCATCACCCACGCTCCCTTGGAAGTACGCCATTTATGTAAGGCTTTACGCAATTGCGGAAGTAAAGTAACAGCCCGAGCGGCTGATTGGGAGTTAAAAGATGTTAATGGCGCGACGAGTGTTTACGATAGGTTCTGGGCTTGACTTTGCGCTCAGATTTTGACTCTTTTGGGCCGGTCGCGAACAACGATTCGCGCCCTGAAGGACAACCCTGACAGAAAGCAGTTATGGCCGATAAGTTCATTTTTACCATGTTGCGCCTGAACAAGTTCTACGGACAAAAACAGGTGCTCAAAGAGATCAACCTCAGCTTTTTCCCCGGCGCCAAGATCGGCATTGTCGGCGAGAACGGAGCCGGCAAATCGACCGTCCTCAAGATCATGGCCGGCATGGATGACCATTTCCAGGGTACAGCGGAGATCACGCCCGGTTACAAACGGGGCATAGTCCCGCAGGAACCGCATCTGGAGGAGTCCGCGACGGTCAAACAGAATCTTGAGCAGGCGTTCGGCGGGATCATGGCGTTGATGGGCGAATACGACGCTATCACCGCTAAAATGGCCGAGCCGCTCTCCGACGCGGAGATGGAAAAAACCATGGCGCGCATGGGGGAGTTGCAGGATAAGCTGGATGCCGCCGACGCCTGGAATCTTGACCAAAAGATCAACCGGGTCGCTGACGCTCTCTGTCTGCCCGATGATGAACGCATTGTGGCGACACTGTCCGGCGGCGAAAAGCGGCGCGTCGCTCTCTGCAAGATCCTGCTTGAGCAACCTGACCTGGTTCTGCTCGACGAGCCGACCAACCATCTCGATGCCGAGACGGTTGACTGGCTGGAAGGCCAGCTGAAAGATTATCCGGGGACCGTGATCATTGTCACGCACGATCGCTACTTCCTCGACAACATCACCCGTTGGATCCTCGAACTGGATAACGGCAAGGGGATTCCGTGGGAGGGGAATTATACCTCCTGGCTTGAGCAGAAACTGCAAAGACTCGCCGCTGAGTCCGGCCAGGATACGCCGCGCCGCCGCATGCTGGAACGCGAACTGGCCTGGATCAAGATGAGCAATAAAGACAAGCATGCGCTTTCCCGTACGCGTCTTGCCGAATACGAACAACTGGTAGCCAAAGAAACCGCCGCCTCGAAAGAGGAAAATCATGTCATCACTATCGCGCCGGCGCCGCACCTGGGGGATCAGGTGGTTGAGTTCGACAAGGTCAGCAAAGGGTACGGCGACAATTTGCTGATCAGGGATCTCAGTTTCAAACTGCCGAAAGCGGCGGTGGTCGGTGTGATCGGTCCAAACGGCGCCGGCAAAACAACGCTGTTCAAGATGATCACCGGCGACGAATCTCCCGACTCCGGCAAGGCGCTGATCGGCCCGACGGTCAAGCTCGCCTATGTTCAGCAGATGCGGGACTCGCTGTCGGGCGACCAACCGGTCATCCAGGCGATCTGCGGCGGCGACGGCGACATTGTGTTCGGCAATCGCACTATCCCCGCGCGGCAGTATCTGGCGAGGTTCGGCTTCAAGGGAGCCGATCAGCAGAAATCGGTACAGGCGCTCTCCGGCGGTGAACGGAATCGCGCGCATTTGGCGCAGATCCTCAAGGCCGGCGGTAACTTGATCCTGCTCGACGAGCCGACCAATGACCTGGATGTCAACACGCTTCGACTGCTCGAGGAAGCGATCATGGCCTTCTCCGGCTGCGCTATGATCATCAGCCACGACCGGTTTTTCCTCAATCGGGTCTGCACCCACCTGCTGGTCTTTGAAGGCGAAGGGATGGTCCGCTGGTTCGAGGGGAACTATCAGGAGTACGAAGAGTGGCGCATCAAAGAACTCGGCTCCGGCCTCTTTGAGAATCGTCGCAACCGGTACCGAAAACTGGTTAAGATCTGATCGGACTGTCTGCCAAATCAAAAGGGCCCTGTCGCGGGCCCTTGTCTGTTTTCGGCATACTTGCGATGGTGCTATTCTGTTACGCGGCTTCCTGTTTCTCTCTTAACGCCTTCGCCAGCGAACGGTCGAGATCCTGACTCGCCTTTTCGACCGAGTTGCTCAATTTCGGCCAGGCGTCATCCGATGCTCTCTCCAATTCAAGCGCTCCCAATTTGAGGGCGGTGAACTTTGACTGAAGTACCGTGACATTGGCATGGTAAAGTCCCCGGAGCTTGTCATCCGCCTGCATCGCCAACATTCGCAATTTGTCCAGCCCTGCCCGCAACAGCTCCAACTGTTTCCAAACCTGAACCATAAACTGCTGCTTGTCCATAGCCGCTGTCCTTTCGCACGGATACGTTTCCGCATACCTGAAATGACTGCTTCGCCTCGGCGCACGAATCTGTGACGCGCCGATCTCCATCCCTTTTATCGAATGTGCGGCTCCAAAGTTCCACTTAAACGGCGTTGAAACTGGGTGAAATGAGGGAAGCCGCAAGGTTGTCGTTTCTGGCGACCTGCCGCCAAATTCCTTGCGGCTGTTGAGGCTGGACGTGGTTATAAATTGTGACCGAATCTGATGGAAACGAACGGCTTTTCTAGGACTTGACGAACTTCACGTCCTCGCCGTGAGTCGTCCCCTTGTCGAGCTCCCGGTAAACCTGCCCGATGATCGCGCCAAGGATAAAAACCAGCGACGAGTAGTAGATCCAGAGCCCGATCATCACCACCATTACGTAGGTGCCGTAGATCTGCTGGAGGTTCATCCGATTCTCGATATACAGGCCAAATAATTCTTTGGCGGTAAACCAGAGAATGGTCGCCGCGAGCGATGCTATCAGGACCACGCGAAAGCCGAGCCGTCGGCGCGGAATGACTGAATAGATGGTCAGGTAACTTCCAAGGATCAGCGCGATACTTACCACCTGCACGAGATAGCGCTGCAGCAGGGCCAGGTCGAACGACCCCAGGAATGTCACATTGTCCGCCAGGCTGAACAACAGATCACTCAGCGGCACCACCGCGACCGAAAGAAGAAAATAGGTCAGCACCAGCAGCATTATTCCGAGATCATGCAGCTTGTCGATATGGATGCGCGAACCATCCTTAACGCGAAAGACTGAATTGAGAATGGTCCGCATGCTGCTGAACAATCCGGTCGCGGCGAGCAATAAGCCGACAAGTCCGAGCACGCCCGCGACATTCTTGTAGATCTTGAACTCCTCCGCCCGCGCCAGGACAACCGACTTGACGAATGTCGCGAACTCAGGGTACGGTATCCCCCGGTCGATCATCGCGCCGACTTCGTTGATAATGGCGGTCTTCTCCAGCACCAGTCCAAGAGCCGCGAAGATCACCAGCCCCAACGGAATGATACAGAACAAAAGCGAGAAGGACAGACCGCCGGACATCAGGAACAGGTGATGTTCCTCCGCCTTGTGGTATATCCCCTTTATAAAACGCCAGAGATACCGCAGGCTTTTTTTCGCGAAGCTGACGAATGACCTCTTACGCATGACTGCTCAATATATTTGGTCAACTTCTCCTCGACCACTACTATTCGTTCTTCCTGATCACCGCAAATCCGCTTGCCAAACCGCGCGTTTCGGCTATCTTCTGGCCCATGCTTGACGCGCACTATAAGATCGTCACGGTCGCCGAGCGGCCCGATATCGAAGAACAGATCCACGAGCTGACTTCAGCCTCGTGGCCCGCCTTTATGTACGAAAACGAAATAGCCAACGAAAACTTCAAATACCTGTTTCTTGATTTCCCGGAGTATCAGTTTGCCCTGCTGGACACTCGCGACGACAAAGTAGTCGCGCAGGGGAACTCGATCAGTTTCCATTGGGATAAACCTATCGAGCAACTCCCCGACGAAGGCTGGGAGTGGGTGCTGCTCAAGGGGATCGAGGATCACCGCGCGGGCCGCGCGCCAAATATGCAGTCGGCGATCCAGATCTGCGTCGATCGGTCGCTCAAAGGGTCAGGCATCAGCCGCGAAATGGTAATGGCGATGCGGGAGATCGGCAGAAAACATGCGATTGCCGATCTGGTGGCGCCGGTGCGGCCAAATCAAAAGGCAAACTACCCGTTGATATCGATGGCTGACTATATCAAGTGGACGACCGATGACGGATTCCCATTCGACGCCTGGATGCGGGTTCATGCCCGCCTTGGCGCGCGGATAATTTCAGTCTGCCACCAGGCATTCTGGGTTAAAAACACGATCGCCGCATGGGAGAAGTGGACCGGCCTTCGGTTCAAGCAGTCCGGCGAATATACAGTCGCCGGGGCGCTCAATCCGATCAGCGTGAATATCGAGAAAGACCTCGCCGTGTACTGCGAGCCGAACGTCTGGATGCACCACAGGATCTAAGCGCGCCAGTATCGCGCCATGCGACGGATCCCTTCGGCTATCTGCTCCGGTTTCGCCGCGAAACTGACGCGAAGGTACTCTCTCCCTCGCTCTCCAAAGACCAGGCCGGGGATCGCCACAACATCCGCTTCATCCCGAAGTTTCACGGCGAATCCTATCGGATCGGCCAGCGCCTCCTGCGGCAATTTCATGAAATGATAAAATGTTCCGTCCGGCGGCAGCGGATCTTCGCCAAGATGCTCGCGCTTGGCGATCCGCAACGCGTCCCATCGCGCGGCCAATTCGACTCTCGCCTTACGATGAATCTCCTCGGTCGCTTCGATCAACGCGAGCGCGGCTTTCTGCGCGATAAAGGAAGGTGATGTTGTCGCGTAGCTGTGAATTGTCCGTGCCGGATCAAGCAGCTCCGGATCACCGACCGCCCAGCCAACCCGCAGACCCGGGGCTCCCCAGGCCTTGCTGACCGAACTCACTACTATTCCGTAATCCGAGATCTCCCGCAGACAAGGCGGCCTCTCGCCAAAATAGAGATCGCGATAGACCTCGTCGGAGATCAAGAGTATCCCGCGTTGCCGGCACTCCTCCGCGATCATCTTGAGATCGGCCGCGCTGCACCCAGCGCCTGTTGGGTTGGAAGGATGGTTGACTATCACCGCTTTGATTCGCCCGTCGTCAAGCATCGAGACCAGGCGCGCCGCGTCAAGCCGAAATCGGTTTGTCTCGTCGAGCGGACAATACACCGGCTCCGCCTGCGAGAAGAGGACGATATTCCGATAGGTCACGAATCCCGGATCGGGCAGCAGCACTTTGTCGCCGGGACCGACATATGCCTGTAAAAGCGAAAAAAGCGCGCCGACCGACCCCTGCGTTATAAACGCCTCGTCGATCCCTGCTCTATAGTAGTCGGCCACCGCCTTGCGCAATTCCGGTAATCCTGTTCCCGCTCCGTAGGGAGCCCGGCCGGACCACTCGTTCAACACTCGTCGTCCCGGTTCCGGCAGATCCCACGTTGGCTCACCAACTCCGAGCGGCATTGCTGTCGGCCGCGCTGATTCCGAGATCTGGCGGATAAGGCTGATCTCGAGCGTGGAGACACGATCGGCTCTCGCCGATCTCCGCTTCACTTCACTCGTTGTTTGCGGTCGAAGGTTCATCGGTTGCGCTTCCGTGCGATCAGGTGGGCAGCCTCGACATATTTCCGAAGCGCCGACTGGTTGTCGTTCTTTAACAGTTTTTTGATCCGTTCAAGTTCCGCCTGAAGCTGGTCAACCGACCGCACCACTTCGTCGCGATTAGTGGTTAAGAGATTGACAGTCAGATCCGACGGAGATTTCGCCACTCTCGTCGCGCTCTGCAGGCTCCCGCCTACCATGCGCCAGAGCAGTTTGTCGCTCTCGCCTGTCTCGGCAGTGACTTGAACCAACGCGGTCGCGATTGCGTATGGGAGATGGCTGGTATGCGCCAGCAGATGGTCATGCCGTTTCGCGCCGATCATGATCGGCCTTGCGCCAAGCGACGAGATCAACTGTTTCGTCAAACGAATGTGCCGCGATGGCGTATGCGACGCGGGCGTCAAAGTCATCACCTTACCGCCAAGCATCCCTGCCTCCGCCGAATCAATACCGCACCCTTCGTTTCCAGCAATAGGATGTGTGCTGACATATCCGGCCTTAGGCTTCAATCGTTGAACTTCTCCGAGAATCGCGACTTTGGTGCTTGCGACATCGAGACAGAGAGTGTGCGCCTGAACTGTCGCAAGGATCGACGAAAGGCTCCTGAGAATGACATCGATCGGCATGGCGAGAATGACAATATCAGCCGCCTGTAATCCCGCGTTCAGCGAATGCGCCGAAACATCGATCGCTCCGCGCTCAACCGCCATTTGCGTCGTAGCCCTGGACTTGTCGAAGCCGATCACCTGTCGGACGATCCGTTTACCGACCAGATCCAGCCCGATTGAACCGCCGATCTGGCCAAGCCCGACTATCAGGACCGTCATCTCCCGGAACTGCTTCATATTGTCCGCTTGACTGCCTCCGCGATATGTTTCATTTCATCCATAAGATCGGCAAAGTCAGCGGGAAACATCGACTGCGCGCCATCCGAGAGCGCCCGCTCCGGGTCGGGGTGTACTTCGATGATCAGTCCATCGGCGCCGGTCGCGACCGATCCCTTGGAGACCGGCGCGACCAGATCGCGCTTGCCGACCGCGTGACTCGGGTCAACTATCACCGGTAAATGGCTCAAGGTCTTAATGATCGGCACCGCCGAAATGTCCAGTGTGTTGCGAGTGTATTTCTCAAAGCTCCGGATCCCCCGCTCGCAAAGCATCACGTTTGGATTCCCATTTGACAGAATATATTCCGCCGACATCAGTAACTCTTCCACTGTCGCCATCAGACCGCGCTTCAGAAGCACCGGCTTGCGCGTTTTGCCGACTTCTTCAAGCAACGAGAAGTTCTGCATGTTCCGTGCGCCTACTTGAAGAACATCCGCGTAACTGGCCACCAGTTTGACATCCTGCGGCGAAACCACTTCGGTCACCACCGGCATGCCGAACTGGTCGCCGACCTCCCTCAGGATAACCAGACCTGGCTCGCCAAGCCCCTGAAAACTATACGGCGATGTCCGCGGCTTGAATGCCCCCCCTCTGAGGATCTTCGCTCCCGCGCTTGAGACAGCTTCCGCCGATGCCAGCATCTGCTCGCGAGTCTCAACCGCGCACGGTCCGGCCATCACCACAACCTGTTTCCCCCCGACAGTGACATGTCCGATCTTGATCTCGGTTGAGACTTCTTTGAATTCCCGGCTGGAGAGCTTGAACGGCTGGAGGATCCGCATGACCGACTCGACGCCCGGGATCGCCTGAAAGACCGATGAGTCCACCACCTTCCCATTGCCAACCACGCCGATGATGGTCTTTTTCTCTCCGCGCGAAAGGTGCGGTTTGAAGCCCAACTCCTGCACCCGCTCCAGCACATGCTGGAGCTTTTCCTCGGTAGCGTCCGAGCGCATCACGATGATCATGCGGTCTCTCCTTCGGTGAGGTCCGGCCGAAGTTGCTTCGCCTCACGCAAGTATTGGTGTTTGATCTCCTGTGGGGAACGGGTCGTGTTGACGAGCAGGAGTACTCGTACGACCGATGGAAGCGCGCCCGGAACGTCTATCTCTTGCGCGCATAACAGGGGGACTGTCGGCCAGTGAAGCCCGCGAACCGCGTACGCCGGAAAGTCGGCGGTCAGGTCCGGAGTGGACGTAAACATGATCCCGGCGATATCGTCCGGCTGAAGTTCATTCTCCCGG
>JAMPYH010000253.1 GCA_023700785.1 Candidatus Zixiibacteriota bacterium | reverse complement strand
CTGTGGCAAGTCGTGCAGTCGAGCTTTTCATAGGGAGCGTGCTTGTGTGTAGCTGTGCCCGCTTTGGGGACATCGTTGGCGTGGCAGGCAAGACAGGAATTCGGATCATCCGCTTCCTCTTTCCCCTGGCGCAGGAGCGCTTTCTTATCAGACGCATGCGGATCATGGCACTCCCAGCAATTGGCATCGGAGACCGGGAAGTGAACATTGCCGACCGAATACTTCTCCTTCAGGTCGGCATGACAGGTAAAGCAAAGGTCGTTGCTGTTGGCAGTCAGGATCAGTTGGTTCGCGAATCCGTGCCGCTTATGGCAGGATTCGCAGTTCTCCGACTTGACCGGAGCATGCACCGATTTCTTTGAATTAAACTCCGCCTTTGACCTGGTGTGGCAGTCATAACACTTCTTGGCGGCTTCGACCGGGAAGGTCGCGATGCAGACAAACAGTGCCGTCCAGAGAAGGGTCTCGATCCATGAAAAACGCGCGCGTTGCATATTGCCCACTATTCTTTAGCCGGTTCCGGTCGCTTGATGTACTTCTGTTCGTTGACTATAAAACTGACAAGCTTGAATCCAAAGTAGTCGCTGCCGCGGAAGTGGGGAGCTTCGACGTAGTGAAAGGCCCAACCTTCCTGAACCAGTGAGTCGACCGAGAAGACCTGCAGTCTTGCCGCAGGGTTGTACAGGGTGTCATCGGGTTTCTTGTATTCTCCTTTGGTGGTGATCACCAGGTGAGGATTAAAGCGCGTCACCTTGGCCGAGTATTGTTCATCTTCGCCGAGGGAGAAGAGCTGACCAAACTGGACCGTGTCAAGCTGATAGAACTTGGGAAAAAGCCGATGCCGAGTTTCGATCACAAAGGTGGCGGTTAGCAGGGTAGAGTCAAACGGTCCGTCCTGGAATCGTATCGAGTCCGGAAGCGGCGTTGGTTTCATCATCGCCATACCGCCATGCCCGGATCCGCCACCATGGCCAGGCATAACAGGAGGATTTGTGTCGGATTTGGTGGTGTCGGATTGGGCGAATGCGTGTGCGAAGGAGAGCCCAAGCAACGCAAAGACGCTAACGAGAAGACCGTATCGAGCGAGCTTAGTCATATTGCCTCAAGGCGTTATCATAACGCAGGTTATCTAAATTTGTGAAAAAGATAACAAAATCGGTCTGCTTGTCAAGAACTATTTAGACTAAACTGTCGCTATTCGGCTCGTTTTTGGGCAATTTCAACAATGAAGGATAAAAATTGTTTAGTTTACGTAAGAGTATTCATTTCAGTTGATTATAAAGTCGAACAGGGACGTGCGGAGTCCCTTTAACGACGCCGACTGATTCTGTTGTCTGAGTTGAATTTGGCCGAATCGGTTAATCGACCAAGTGGCAGCCATTGCAAAGTTCTGTGAAACTTGAGAAATCGCGCAGCCTGCCTTTGGCCTGGCTTGAGAGCGAGTGGCAGGTCTGGCATTCGATCTTCCCGTCAAACAAAGGTAGTCGCGAATCGATGATAAACCGGATCCGGTTGCCGGGCTCGCCTCGGCCGGCGACCACCTTGATCGAAAGCGGGTGATCGTTGTGCTGCTGGAACTGTGGTACCGTGAGTCCTTCGTTGGCGGCGTTCCTGGACGCGTTCTGCTCATGACAGAGCATGCAGGCTTGAGACGGGCTTAAATTGGCCAGCACGCCGTAATCGGCGTGGTACAGTATAGACGCTTTCCGGTGTCCGTCGGAGATCATCGCGGGGTTTTCGCCTTTGGCGTGGCATGATCCGCAGAGAGTCATTTGGGAGGATTGCCGGTCGAACCGGAATCGAAAGGTCTCTCCGGCCGCGGTGATCTGTTCGGTCTCATGAAACGAATGGCAATCGGTGCAGCGCTTTGAGTTGGCAGCGTGAAAGGTGAGTCCGACTTTATCGTCCGTGGCTTTGCGCCGGTGACAGTTGCCACACTGACGGGAGCCATCGAAAACCGGCATTTCATCGGAAGCAACATCAGCAACCGGCGTATGACAGAAGCTGCAATCAATCCTGGCGTGGTCTTTGCGGGGAGTCTCTCCGGCCTGGCCGACCTTCACAAATAACGCCGTGATCGTGATCAGGAGCAGAGCGATGGCGAATTCAAATCTGGTTCGAGCCCGGTCGGAGAACATAGTGACTGTATCGGCAACGAGCGCGAACCGTTTCTGTGTAATGATTGAACATTCCCGCCCGTATCAGAGAGGAGAGAGCGATTGACAAGCGAGGCGGACCCGGGATACCTTGGACGTGGAAATCGGAGACCAAATGAGGAGAGTATTCGCATGTGCGGAAGATATACCCTGGCGGTTCAACTTGACCTGATCACCGACCGTTTTCTCCTGAAGCGGGTGGATGCCAAGGAGATGTTTCGCTTTAATATCGCCCCAACACAACAGGCGCCGGTGATTTACCAGACTGATTCCGGGAGGACCCTAACAATGATGCGCTGGGGGCTGGTCCCTTTTTGGGCGAAGGATGAATCAATCGGGAATAAGCTGATCAACGCCAGAAGTGAGACTCTGGCCGAGAAACCAAGCTTTAAACGTTCACTGGAGCGAAAGCGCTGTATTGTGCCGGCGGATGGTTTTTATGAATGGAAGAAGTCAACGGACGGCAAAACCAGGACACCGATGCGAATTGTGGTCGGGCAGGGAGACCTCTTTGGATTTGCCGGGCTGTGGGACCGGTGGAAATCTCCTGATGGCGGGTCAGTCGAATCCTACACCATCATTACAACCGAGCCGAACAAGTTCGTCAGTTCGATTCACAATCGCATGCCGGTGATCTTGTCGAGGGATACTGAGGCTCAATGGCTTGACCCGGAGATCACGGATCCTGAACTGCTGACCCCGCTGCTGGTCCCTTATAATGGAGAGATGAAAGCTTACGAAGTGTCAACATCAGTGAATTCCCCCTCCAACGATTCCCCGTCACTGATCGAGCCGATCGCTCCAGAACTGTTATAACCGGCTTGCCGGTTCCTGCTCGGCCGCTTCAAGCGGTATCTCGGGCTTGTAGGTATGCGACGAAATGTAAGTGTAGAGCGCGGGGATGACGAAGAGCGTCAAAAGGGTCGAGAAGATCAGGCCGCCGACCACGGCAATGCCCATCGAGACTCGGCTCTCGGCGCCGGCGCCGAGGGCCAGCGCGATCGGCAAAGTGCCGAGGGTAGTTGATAGGGAGGTCATCAGGATCGGGCGGAAGCGAGCCGTGGCGGCGGATCTGACCGCCTCTACCTTGGACAAGCCCTGTTCTCGCCGCTGATTCGCGAACTCGACGATCAAAATGCCATTCTTGGTCACCAGGCCGATTAGCATGATCATCCCGATCTGACTGAAGATGTTGATCGTCTGGTTAAAATACCAAAGCGAGATCAGCGCGCCAGCCAGCGCCAATGGTACCGTCAATAAGATAACAAACGGATCGCGGAAGCTCTCAAACTGGGCCGCCAGGATCAGGTAGATGAGCACGATCGCCAGGATGAACGCAAACTCGAGAGAAGAGGAGCTATCCGCGAACTCCTTGGAAGCGCCATCGAGGGCGGTCTGGAATGTTTCGTCCAGCACGCTGTCAGCGATCTGATCCATCGCGGCGATCCCTTCGCCCAGAGTTTTCCCCGGGGCGAGAGCGGCCGAGACAGTCGCGGAGACGTAGCGATTGAACCGGAACAGTTGCGGCGGATTGGATTGCTCGGTTACCGTCACGATGTTGTCCAATTGGATCAGTTCCCCTCGGGAGTTCCGGACATAGAGCGACCTGAGGTCAAGCGGCTCATCACGGTCATAGCGCTGAACCTGCCCGATGATCTGGTACTGCTTGCTGTTTCGCACGAAGTAGCCAAAGCGCTGGCCGGAGAGCGCGAATTGCAGGGTCTGAGCGACATCGAGCATGTTCACGCCGAGAACTCTGGCGCGCTCGCGATCGATCTCAACACGGAGCTCCGGCTTGTTGAACTTGAGGTTGACGTCAACGGACTGGAAGGTTTCGTTCTCGCGGGCTTCATCGAGAAAGACCGGCAGTACTTCGCGCAATTTCTCAAAATTGGGGGCTTGAAGCACATACTGAACGGGGAGCGCGTTACCGCGCCCACCACCGATGGTCTGTTCCTGAATGACATTGGTGCGGGCATCGGACATTTTGGCGGCCATACGGGACATCTGGCCGGCGATCTCCGCTTGAGTCCGTTCGCGTTGGTCGGTATCGACCAATATCAGACGAACAAAACTGGTATTGACCGAGCTCGAAGCACCAAAGCCG